>CACVAQ010000168.1 GCA_902727865.1 uncultured Aureispira sp.
GTGATAATGCGTATCGTAGAAATAGCTGTTATCAAAAACGAAATCTTCAGGACTGTTGAGTACTTCAAAGTCAAGGTTGTTTTTAAGATCTTTATGGACTTTATTAATAGTGGTAACATGCAAGTCATAAACTTCTTTTGCCAAGGGAGGATAGATAAAAAACACATCGGCTCCTTTCTCTTTTGCGCTTGCTTTGAATTGATTTAATAGCTGGATGCCTTCCCAATATCGATATTGAAATTTTGATTCGTCTGATCTTCGTTTATACCAACCCTCACGACCTAAATGTTGGGTATAATCACCATACTTATTGAACTCCCTACGAGGATTGTAATTTTTCTTGGCTTGTGCTGTCCAACCTTTAGGTTGGGAGATGGATATTTTTTTATTTTGTTTTCCTTCTACAAACTTGACAAGCCCTTCTCTTGTTTGGTTCAAGTGCAGTTGAATTTCTTGTTTGATAGAAAACTCTCGAAGATCTGCTACTTCAGGAAACTCTAAGCAGGTTTTTTCTATCAATTCATAATCCCCTTTACCTGTGAAATATTCAATAGAAATAAAGACAATATCTCCTTTCTTAAGGAGTTTCTTAGCTTGATTTAACATAAAGGAAACTCCCAAACCACCATGATGCCCTAGATTGACAACAGGGACTAAAAATGTGTTTTCAACCAATTCACTGTCCATTCCATAGGCAAGACTTGAGCCACCGACAAATAGTATTTTTGGTTGTTTGAATTCTTCTGCGCGTTGATGTTTGAGTTTTATTCCTGACATGTAGTTGTAAGAAAACCCCTTGTAATAATTATCTGGTACTACAATTTTAGTGGCAATAAACCAATATCCTAGCAGTAGAAGAATAGAGAGAAAAGCGATTTGTAGTATAAATTTAAGCATGATTTTAGAATTGAAAGTAGAGGAATTGTTGAGAGGTACCAGAAAAATAGAAAATCAAGAAAATAAGGCTTAAATAAACAACATACCTAAAGGGTTTAAATAAGTATTCAATCCATTTGTCTAAGGCATATTCGCCCTCTCTTCCTATCCATTCTAATGCAATAAAAGTACCTAAAACTAGGCTGAAATAATAACCTGGTTGACTATCGGTGAGGTAAGGCATGGTAAATAAAGAGGCATTAAAAATACCAAGGACAAAGCCTGTAGCCTGTTCCAGGGTTTCAGCTCTAAAGAATATAAATGCCAAGGTGGATAAAGAAAAGGTTAGTAGTATTTGAAACAACTCTTTGAAAGAAGGAAGGATTCGATTGTGTGCTACCGTTGTACTGTATTTTCGGTTATTATTAGTCAGAAAAATCGGTAAAAAATAGAGCGCATTAAGTGCTCCCCAAACTATAAAATTCCAACGGGAACCGTGCCAAAATCCACTCACTAAAAAAATGATAAAAATGTTTCTAATGCTCTTTGCCGTTCCATGTCGGCTCCCCCCTAGTGGAATGTATAAATAATCCCTAAACCAAGAGGAAAGAGAAATGTGCCATCGTTTCCAAAATTCGGCCATGTTTCTTGAAAAATAAGGAAAGGCAAAGTTTTTGGTCAAGCGAAAACCAAACAAACGAGCCGTCCCAATGGCAATGTCTGAGTAGCCAGAAAAGTCGCTGTAAATTTGAAAGGCAAAAAATACAGCACCCAATAATAAGGTGCTTCCATTACACATTTCTGAGTTATCGAAAACCATGTTGGCGTATCTCGCACAATTATCGGCAATGACTATTTTTTTGAAAAAGCCCCATAGTATTTGGCGTGCGCCATCAACGGCATTGGCGTAATCAAATTTTCGTTTGATGCTAAATTGAGGGAGCAAGCTGGATGCTTTTTCGATGGGACCAGCAACCAATTGAGGGAAAAAGCTTACAAATGCTGCAAACTGAATCAGGTCATTGGTTGGTGCTAGTTTTTTGTTGTAAACGTCTATGGTGTAACTTAAGGTTTGAAAAGTGTAAAAACTGATGCCAACAGGGAGTATTATATTGAGGGAGTTTGGACCAAGTTCTGTTCCAAAAAAGGAGAAGGCCTCAATGAAGTTGTCAATAAAAAAATTGCAATATTTGAAATACATGAGCAGCCCAATATTAAAAAACAGGCTGGTCCAAAGCAGCCATTTTCTTTTTCTAGGGTCTTCGGTTTTTGCTAGTCCCCTTCCAACCGAAAAATCAACTAGGATACTAAAGAGAATCAAGCCTAAAAACTGCACATCCCACCAACCGTAAAATACAGCACTGGCAACTACAATAAGCAAATTTTGTACTTGAAGGCTTTTGTTGAAAAGAAACCAATAGAGAAAAAAAAGTGTTGGCAAGAAAACTATAAAATCAATCGAGTCGAATAGCATTATTTGATGTTTTTATACTCTATGTTAGAATATAAAGATACTGCTAATCTTCTTAAATAACTACAAGGAGGACGACCATTTAGGTAAAAGTTTTAGCTTAATGGTTGCTTTATATTTTGTTTCTTTTTTTTGATAACAGGAGGCTAAGTTTAGAGCGAATTTTTATTCCGTTTAAGTTTTTTTTCCTTAATTTTAAAGGCATTATTTCTGATTCTATCGCTTTTTCTAGGCTATAAAAAAGACCTATGGCTTTTTATAGTTGAAACGAGCGTATTTTATGATAAGTGACGGTCTAGAATAAATGATAAGTAAGACGGCAAAAATGAAGTAATAACGGGCTATTAGGGGGCTTTTTTATTTTTCATTCCTTAGGTACTTAAATTTAACAATTACATGATAAATAGATTAAAGTGGGGCTTTTTTGTATTATTTATGCTTTTTTTTACTCAAACCATAATGGCTCAAGACTGGGGTAACTTAAAGCGCTATCAAAAAAAGAATGCGGCATTAATGGCTTCAGGATTTGATGAAAATCGGATTGTTTTCATGGGCAACTCAATTACACAAGGTTGGTCAGATATGCGACCAGCATTTTTTGATGGGAAGTGCTATGTCAATAGAGGTATTGGAGGGCAAACGACACCAGAAATGTTGTTGCGTTTTAGGCAAGATGTCATTAACTTAAAACCCAAAGCGGTTGTGCTTTTAGCAGGTATAAATGACATTGCTGGTAATAGAGGTCCTTCAACAACTGAAATTATTTACAACAACATAATATCCATGGTTGAGTGGGCAGGCGCCAATGAAATTCAAGTCATTTTATGTTCTGTACTTCCTGTATTTGATTTTCCTTGGAATCCAGGGGTAAAGCCCGCATTAAAAGTAATTGAACTTAACGGCTTATTAAAAGCCTATGCAAATAAGCACGGTATTCTGTATTTGGATTATTTTACGGCAATGGTCGATGACTCTAATGGCTTAAAGAAGGAGCTCGGAATTGATGGTGTTCATCCCAACGAAGCTGGATATGCGGTTATGGAACCTCTTTTAGAAAAAGCGATAGCTTCCTTAAAAAAATAAACTTGTAGGACGGTTTTTATGTAGTGATGTCTCAATTAGCAAGATGCCAAACACGTTCAATGTGTTTGGCATCTTGCTTTATTGGGTGATTTTTTTTTGGAGATAGGAATCGCCTTCTAAATTAGCGCTCTTTTTTTTTAGAATTAGAGTCAAAAAAGAAACAAAAAGTTTTAAAAATATTCGTTTATTTGAAACAAAATGTTTTATATTTGTGTATAGATTAGAACCAAGTACCATTTAAATTTGGTTTCAAAGGATATTAAAACACCAATAGCGCACCCGTTTTATTTCTTCATTTAATCACATTAAACATGAATCGTTGAGCATAATAATTCATTTGAGGTATTATTCCTTGGTGGGTTGTTTTAAAAACAAAGAGTATTATGAATAATCAAAACCTAATTGTCCTCAAACAAAAGACCCAATCTTACTGGTATATTATCAAACCAAAATTAAAACTTGTCGCAGTTCGATTTGCCTTTGTTTTTTTATTGTTTTTGTTAGTAAGTAATCAAGAGATCTCATTTCACATACATATAGGAACACCTGCTGCTGTTGCTTATTCGACACCTCCAGAACAAGGACGGGTGCTGAATGCTAACATAATTGAAGTGCCTAAAAGGTGGTGGCAGCAAATTAAGGAAGAAAAAAATGATATTAGAAATGGGTTAAATTTGGCGAATGCAGCAACGGCTGTTGGGGCGGCTCTATCGGTTGCGGAGCAAGAAGCCGCCGCTAAATATTCTAATTTAGGATTTATTCTGAATCCAACTTATGCTACAAGAAAAGGAGTAGACCCTAAAATAGTAGCGTTTAAGAACCAAAAATGTCATGATTATATAGAATTATATGTTTCTACCGCACAAGAAGAAGCGAATTTATATGGAATTCCTGTAGCGATTACGCTTGCGCAAGGCTTGTTGGAAAGTAATGCTGGAGATAGTAAGCTTGCTAGAAATGATAACAATCACTTTGGAATTAAATGTAAATCTAAATGTGTCGGTTGCCGATGTGCTAACTATACAGACGATAGTAAATACGATATGTTTAGAGTCTTTGATTCTGCTTGGTATAGTTTCAGAGAACATAGTAATTTGTTGATGGGAGCTCGGTATAAGCATTTGACGAATCTTCCTAAAACAGCGTATAAAAATTGGGCGCACGGATTGGAAGCAGCAGGATATGCTACTGATAAACAATATGGTGAGAAACTAATTGGGATCATAGAAGCTTTGCAGTTATATAAATACGATGTTTAATTTTTTGAAATAAAATTTTACTCAGTTATAAAAAAATAGCCTAAAAAATCGTACTCTAACTTGCATTAGAATAATATAAGGGAATAAAATGGTTCTTTGGGAATTTTAAGGAGCACTAAAAATACCCTACTATTATATTCAAATAGTTTGGATAAAATGCTACATTTGTACTAGGTACTTATTACCATAATAATTGCAAATTTTTAGAACTATAAAACTTATATATAATGAGTAATACAGAATACCAAAAAGGCTCAAGTTCATTTTTACTTAAATTTATTATTGGTCTTGTTATTTTTGTTTGTTTAGTGAACTATGTCGTAAGCAGAAATGGAGACGCATTATTACAATAATAACAATTTTGAGTAGACAACACCTTCTTTATGATACCTTTGGGTAATTAAAAAAGGTTGAAAATATTTGGAGTCACTGATCAAGTTGACTCCTTTTTTATTGGACATAATTGACCAAATTTACTTCGTATACAACTTTCTTGGGTAAGAAAGACGAAGATTAAAGCAACTTAATGGCAAAACAAAAACATATCGTATTTACAGGCGGTGGAACATTAGGGCATGTCATGCCTAACTTACCTTTGATAAAGCAATATCAAAAAAAGGGCTGGAAGGTGTCTTACATAGGATCAAAAACGGGAGAAGAACGGGCTAAAATAGAATCTTTAGGAATTCCTTATTATCCTATTCGAACAGGAAAGTTGAGACGGTATTTTGATTGGCAAAATTTCTTGGACATTTTTAATGTAATCCTTGCTATTTTTCAATCGTTTTTTCTAATGCTGCGCTTACGCCCCAATGTTTTGTTTTCAAAAGGGGGCTACGTCGCCCTCCCTCCTGTTGTTGGCGCTTGGTTGATGCGTGTTCCTACGGTGATCCATGAATCGGACATGACGCCAGGGCTAACGACAAAACTATCTAAACGGTTTGCTAAAAAAGTTTGTGTTTCTTTTAAAAATGCAACTAAATTCTTTCCAAAAGAATTGGTGCACTGGACGGGATTGCCTGTTCGAGAGCTTGTTTTTGAAGCGAGTAGAAGCCGAGGTTTGGAAGTAAGTGGATTTAGTGGCCAACGACCAATTTTATTAACTTTTGGAGGTAGTTTGGGAGCAGGTTTTTTAAATACGCTTGTTCGAGAAAATGTTCAGAATGGTAATTTAGCAAGCTATGATGTGATTAATATTTGTGGGCATGGCAAACTAGCGCCCAACATGAAGTTTGATAATTATGTCCAGTTTGAATCTTTGTCAGATGATTTCTTACACATCATGAAATCCGCAGATGTGGTCTTAACAAGAGGCGGTGCTACGTCTTTGTTTGAGCTTTTAGCAATGAAAAAACTACATGTTGTTGTTCCCTTATCTAAAAATGCTAGCCGAGGCGATCAGATTGATAATGCAAGGTATTTTGCAAGCTTGGGCGTTTCTTCCTTTATAGAAGAGGAAGAGTATACTTGGGAAAAAATGAACGGAATGATTCAGCAAACGTTAGCCAATAAAGAAACAATTTTAAAAGAAATTGAACATCTTGAATTTGCACTAGCCACACAAAAAGTATTGGATGTCATTGAAAGCGTACACAAAGCTTAAATGAATTGTTGCTCGCTGTTTTCAATACACTGTGTAAAAAGTTTCAATAGATCAAAAATTAAATAATTATACCTAAAGAATCCTTAGGGTGCTTGAAGTATGGTATCAGACACTTT
>CACVAQ010000169.1:0-11189 GCA_902727865.1 uncultured Aureispira sp.
GCTCCGCAGAATAATATAGATTTAAAACCAACTCTTGATTCATTTCTATGACATCAATGTATGGCGCATCTGGTCCATCTGTTATTTTGAAACAGTTGTCAAATAGGTTTTGAGCCAATACATCTGCTTCTACCAATGGTGTCAAAGTAGGACAAGGATAATCAGGAATACTTGGAACCCAAACGACTCCTGAAATCATCTCGTTGGTTGCTCCTGGCTTCAAGACAAAAGGTCCTGAAGTATGTAAGAAACGTTGATCTAAACCAGACAAAGATTCTGTACACATTGACCATGCACCACCACCAGTTTCGTTTGGAAACGATGGGAATACATAAGGCGTTGAAACACCAGCTTGATTTCCTGGATCATAACCATCACCACCATAAGTGATATTTGTACCATTCGGCCAAAATCCTGAAATCAACCGATAGAAACCTAAGGCTGCTGTTGGATCTCCTTTTGGATCAGAAGGGCTATTGATATGATATTGGAAAGAAGACAATCCAATCTCAGCTCCAGCCGAATCCAATGGTCCTCTAAAGTAATCTACCCCTAAGGCTGGAATATCGGTTCCATAACCCGCAGAACCAGCTGTTCCACAAGGATTATCATCATTGGCATCTTGGTTATACACATAACCCATTCCTGTTACCGTATCACAACCAATATAATCATCGTTCGCACAACCCAAATCTGGATCAGACCACAAAGAGAAATAAGTATCATTTAAAGCTAATTTATTTCTATTTAATAGCTTATAACGGTAGAAAGTTTGGTTGTTAATTGCATCTGTTGTACGGTAACCAAAAGCAGTTACTTGGATTTCCATTTTCATGGTTTGTCCATTCGTTTGTGTATGCAAATTACCATTATCATTGTATACCCACCAAGTCATTTGATCGGCATAAACAGGGGTGTTGTAGTTAAAACTTTCACAACCAGCTACTTCGATAATTGGATGATCTCCTTGGTATGGATCGTAAATTCCATCATTATCAGCATCAATAAATGGTGCCAAATCTTGATTATAATCACGAATATCAAAACCATGAATTGCCAAGAAATGAGGGTTACCTTTTGCAGGCCATCCCAACAAACCTCTTGAAGGAGTTCCTTGAACACCTGGGTTTAATGGATCTAAAAAATCACCACGCAAAGCAGTAATATCATCTCCTAACACGGTAAAGTGTCTATCCCAACGCTCACAATCTGTTTTTTCGATTGTACCCAAATCAGGATTCAAAGGACCAGTCCAATAGTCATTACCATTAGAACGATACGTTTGAGCTGCAAGAATCAAGTTACCACCATCATCATAAGCTCCCAACCAGATTGCTCCGGCAAATAAAGCTGAAATTTCTGGTTCACCTGAAGCAGGATCAACATTGGGTACAATATAGCGAGCATTACTATTACCATCCCACCACATATCTCCTCCTGCACGCAACATAGCACGAACGTTATTAATCGCCAAATCTGTCTGAGCACGAGACTCAGTACAATCTGCACGGAAGGAATTATTATTATTATTATTTTGATTTTGTTGTGCAGTAGCTCCTACAAACTCTCGGGCCTCAGTAGAGGTAAACGCCAAGAAACAAGATAGGATGACTGACAAACATCTTAGTTTATTCATCTTCTTTTTAATTTATGCTGGACAGAGTAGGAGTTCCGAACAGTTGTTCGGAACTCTTTGTCTTTATACTTTTTTAATTAGAAACTAAATCTTAATCCTAAGAAAATTCGTCTAGGTCTAGAAATATTGTACGGATCGTTCATACGCAAATCATACAATGTTTCATAAGCATCTGGTTGAGAAGCTGCGAAACCTGGACCAGGACTACCTGCTGTTGTCAAGAAACCATCATCGGTAGGAGAACCGGTAACAGAATATACTGCTAATGGATTTTGAGTATTCAACAAGTTTTGGATACGTAAATATACATTTAAGCGAATAGGATTTTTAGATTTTTTACCAATCACAAAATCTCTATCAAATCTCAAGTCGACACGGAATGCCCAATCCATACGAGCACCATTAATACTACCGTCTGTAATACGGTCAGAGAAACTAGTTCCAATACCACCTGGAATTTCTTTAC
Source organism: uncultured Aureispira sp. (assembly GCA_902727865.1). GTDB lineage: Bacteria > Bacteroidota > Bacteroidia > Chitinophagales > Saprospiraceae > Aureispira. Next base: position 2,103 of record CACVAQ010000169.1, read on the forward strand.
GAGTATATGGGCGACCAGAGTTTGCATTAAATGCTAAATTAACTCCTGTATTTTCTAAGACGTCAAATTTTCCGATTTTTGGTCCGTTGTATTTGTCACCACTTTTGAAACGGTAGTCAAACATTACATAGAATGTGTGTCTTTGATCAAAAGAAAGTGGGAATACATATTTCAACTCTTTAGCGGCAACACCTGTAGATGAAGTTGGACTTGATCCAGTACCTTCAGAGAATGCTAAGGTATAGTTTGCTAAAACACGCAAGTTGTTGTTTTCACGCATGTCATATTCCAACTTAAAGGCTTTGGTTGTAGAAAAATCACTATTACCATACGTACTATAAGTAGAAGGATATGCATTAATGTACTCTCTTACTTGGATTAAATCTCTTTCTTCTCTATATAATAGAGAAACTTTAAATTTAGAAAAATCCGTTAATTTTTGTTGGAAACCAACCTCGTAGTTAATTGTACGTTGTGGTTTCAAATCTGGATTTCCAAGAATTCGACTATTTGTAGTACTCGCTATAATCTCTCTAAAGTTATAATAAGTATATGGAGAAGCAAAAGCACCACTTGGTGGACGTTGAGACAATACATCATAATTTGCATAGAAGTTCGCTTCCTTAGAAATTGGGAAAGAGAACGCAATACGAGGCATGACAATTAAACTTGGTGTATAATCACGGAATGCTTGGGTTGGATCGTAATTTTCTCCTTGAGGATCAATTTGTGAGGTACCAAAACCTTTTAGTGCTGGTACAATAGTAGATCCTAATTCACTAGGATTATTTACAGGATTTCCTTCTGCATTATACCATTCTTCTCCGCTTCTATACCCAACAACAACAGCATCTTTGTTATTATCATTTACATAAACGGCAAAGTCATCGTCAATATTATCTGGACGATTATAAGTAACGCCTTGCCCTGCTGCATATAGAGATTGCGTACTTTCAAACTCTGCTGCGGTTTCATATCCTGCAATAGAATAAGGATCGTTTAATACTTTTGTATTGGCATCATAACTATCAAAACGTACTCCGACATTACAAATAATGTCTTTGTAAGTAAATTTATCTTGAACATAACCCGCAGCATAAATTGGCTTACTTGGTGCAATTGGACGTGTTTTGATTTCACGGCCATCTGCCAATGTTTCTGTTTCGGTAAAGAAAGAGAAAAAGTCAATATCTGCTCCAGTAGGATTTCCTAAATAATCATATCCGTAATAGTTCAATACTCTACTACGTCCTGTAATTAAGGTAGAAGCCTCAAACCAGTCCAAGTTCATTTGGTCTGGAGTCAATTCGTGTACATTTACCCAGTCGCGTTTGTTCAAACCCAATTCCTCTCTCAATCGTTGAGCAAACAAAGATTGTTCTACTTCTTTTCCTTCTTCGTCTGTACGAATCAAAGCCTCATACAAATTGTATTGACGTTGTCTAAAAGGATCATAGAATGTTTCACCTGTTAGACGCGTTGGATCTGTAGCGTTTGATATATGATTGTTTGTTGTTTGTGAAGCTAAGTTCCACAAGCTAAACGGGCTAATACTGTACGCACGATTAATACGTTGCTCAAAAGTACCTCCTAACTGAATAGAATGACGAATCGGGCTACCCGATCTTTGTGCCATCACTAAATCAAAGTTAGCTTTAACATTTGCACGAACTTGAGAACCGCTACTTTTACCATAAGCAGGTCCCGCAGAGCCACCTAATTGATGTGGTGCATTAAACAAACCATAAACACTGGTACGAGCCCCTGTTTGCAATCCATTAATAATCTCCATTTGATCAATTGTTGTTGGAGCATTTGAATCAAAATTGTTTGGATCAAAATCAGGACTACCAAAATTATTTGGCTGTAAAATCAAGTTATTATAAGAAGCCAAACCTGGATTAATGTCTGTGTTCGGCTCATAACGATCAAATGAATTGTTGAACGCCAAATGACCATCTTCTACATTCACTCCAATTGTATCTCCTATTGTATTGGTCACAAATACAGAATCCACTGCTCCAATTACAGGATTACGACTTTGGTAGAATTTACCAACATATCCATACTCCCACAAACGATCTTTGTACCGAGGATCTTCATTAGAGCTGTTTTCTTGACTGTAATCGCCTTGCAACTCATAACTAAAGTTTTGGAAAGCAGATTGTATCGTACTAGAGTCACTATCTTCACTATCACCACCTGGTTGTGTAGAACTTACCGTATGACGGAAACGTGCTGATACACGCCATGTGTTCCCCTTATAGGTTGAATTATTTTGATAGTTAAACAAACGATTCGCTGTTGACGCAGTATTTCCCCAGCCAAACTGAGCTTGACCACCTGCTACAAAGTAAAAATCGTTGTTTGGCTTGAAGTCAATTTTTGCATTCGCTACAGCATAAGACTCCCGAGCATTTGGACGCACCTGAGTTACTTCCAAATCATCTTGAGTAATAAAATCTGCTGAATACACTCGACCGCTACCACTAGGGTTAGCCACCAATGGATTTGCTAAAATTTCATTTAGTTTATCTTCTTTCAATTTAAAAGACCCTAAAGCTGAAGGGCGGCTATCTAAAGAAGTAGAATAAACCCCTGCAAAACGATATCCTAAAATAGTAGATTTACGAACCTTACCATCTTTCTTTAACGTATCACCCAATGAGTTTAACATAGGTTTTGCGATAATTGGTCCAGAAAAGTAAGCATCGGCACGATTAGCAGCAAAAGCATCTAAAAACTGAGACGTTTCTAACTGTACTCCCCCTGATAATTCAGAAGAAGGTCCTTTTGTGATAATGTTTGTAATCGATCCCGTGGCATCACCAAACTCAGCAGGAATACCTGAAGTGATAATTTGTACCTGATCAATTTCTGTTTCAGGAATACCAAAATTACCAATAACACGAACCCCATCAATATAGGTATCGTTACTTGTACTACGACTACCATTAGAGTTTGTTGCCTCGCCTTCATCCGTCTGGTTTACACCAGCAGTAGTTGCAGCAATACTACTTATGTTACGTGTCGCTAAGTTCTTGATGTCTTCCGCACCTAGCGTCTGACCACCAGAAGTAGCATCTTGTTCAATTAATGGAATACGATAGCCTCGTACAATAATTTCTTGCTTTTGGCCTGTGCTGTCTGTTATTTCAAAATCAGCACCTTCTTCCATTTCAATATCAAATCGAACGACCTGACCCAATTTAATTACAACTCCTTCTGTTTTTATTGTAGGAAAACCTACATAAGACACCAATACATCAAAAGTACCAGCACTAACATTTGAGAAGTTATAATTTCCATCAAAGTCGGTTTGTGTTCCGGAGACTTGCACCCCATCTTTTTCTAAAACTACATTTGCAAAAGGGAGTCCTTCGTCGTTGCCAACATCAATAACTTTCCCTTGCAAACTACCTGTTGTTTGAGCAAACAGCGTACTGCTCCCCAAGAATAACAGGGTCAACAAAATTATGTAACGAACCATAACCATAAGAACTTTTAAAAAAGTTAAAAAATTAAACGTTGTCTTGTTTATTGTACATTGTAAGTACTAATACTTCGTGGGATTTTTAGTTTTATTACCCAAAAACATAAAAACCATTTCATATCAGTTTGATTATCAATAATTTAGCTAAACCAATAATTCAAAGCTATCTTATTGATAATCAAACTAATATAACTTCTCCGCGAAGTAATAAAGTACGGCATTCAAAGTAATATTGAGCTAACCAAAACTCTTTACTACCTTATGTCTGTATTTTCACCTAAAAGTAAGTTGGATGTCTAGAAATGTAAAACTGGGTAACCAACCAAGTTTTGAAGGCTTCTGAATCTACAAATCCTCATCTGTATTGCTCTATTTAAAAATGGTTCCTATTTATCATAAATATTGTGTCATTTTTTTTGATAGAGGCATTATTCTGAATACAAAACACCTTATTTCTATTCTACATCTGTCTTTTTTTTTGTTTCTCACTTGTTGAGTTAACATTTTTCACAAAAACAGCAAAATTAATAACAAAACTATAACACTCTACATAAACACCTATCTACAAAGCACTTAGCGCACAAAAGATTGACCTTTAAGTTGTTTTTGTTAGAACTTTTTGTATTAATTCGGTTTTTAGTGATTAACAAAAGTATCATCAAATTCCGAGAATACCAAGTCTATTGCTTCATAATTCGGTCAAGTAACAAATCTGCCAAACGTTCCTTGGACTCTACCGTCCACCCAGCGATATGCGGAGTCACTAAGACATTCTCACGAGCAAATAAATCTTGAAACAATAAATTTTCATTTTTTGTATAGCTAACTGGCTTTTCATTTTCAAGAACATCCAAACAAGCTCCAATTATTTGCCCCGAATCTAAAGCCTCTAAAAGTGCTTTGGTCTGGACAATATTTCCTCTAGAGGTATTCACTAAGACCAAAGGTTTTTTAAATTTCTTCCAATAATCCCCATCAACCAAACCTTTTGTTTCTGGTGTAGAAGGCAAATGTAAACTTAACACATCGGCTTCCTCCTGTATTTGCTCCATGTCTGTTTCTATTACATGAGGCATTTCTTTGGCATAATTAGATTTGTATTTATCATACACCAATACTCGCACACCAAAGCCGATTAAACGCTTTGCAAGCGCAATTCCAGTATACCCAAAGCCAACAATTCCGACGGTTTTGCCCATGAGTTCCCAGCCTCTATTTTGTTCTCGTTGCCAATTCTTTTGGCGAACTTGCTGGTCAGAACGACGTAAATTAATGGCCAAACTTAAGAGCATTCCCATAGCGTGTTCTGCCACTGCGTCACAATTACCATCTGGCGCCCGATGCACCGCCACTTGTTTAGCCTTGGCATATTCCAAATCTATAATTTCTAAGCCCGACCCTAATCGACCAATAAACTTTAATTGTGTCGCATCGTCTAAAAAAGGGCGATCTACTGTAATTTTGCTATTAATAATAATCCCTTGGTATTGAGATATAATAGCACGCACATCTTCCAAACTAATGGAAGGCATATAATCACAATAATAACCCGCAGCTGTCAGTCCGTTGATTAACAAAGGGTGTACACCATCTGTTATTAGAACCCTAGGTTGTTCTTTTGTTGTCATGTCCTATCTTGTTTGATTGATTATTTGTACTCTTTTTGCAAGGTCATTATTACAGTTAAACGACCTGTTTTTTAGACACAATGCAACTTGACAAATATAGAAGATTTTGAATCTTCTAGGCAAGAAAGGATGAACAATTTATCGCTTGACTTAGGGTAGCAAGATCTAATTTCATCTAAATCGTCTATTTAGATAAAACCATTACTCCGTTGAAAACCCGAACTAAGCGTAGCGATGGCACGGATTAACAAAGGGGCACGACCACGACCACGGAGTAGCAGCGTAGCTAACAATAAGCGTAGCGCTCCTGAACCGAACGGAGTGAGCTCACGAGCAAAGCGAGCTAACAAACGTCGTGAACTAATCAAAGGAGTAATAATAAAACCATAAATGATTATTATTGTAATAGTAAACGTAGATAAGATCATGCAAGTCCTTCTATAGGTTTTGTTGAAAACTTATAGTGCGCATACATGATTTTACGTTATTGTTGGTTGGTGGGTATTGGGGTATACCTTAAATACAAAAAATAAGCTACTAACTTAATTGATTTATTGAATAGTGTTGGGGTACTATTGTATCAATTAATATTTATAAGTTAAGTTGGTAAGGTAGACAAAATCCTCTACAGAAAGATCTTCTGGTCTTTGTAAAAAGAACTTGTCATCAAATATAACGTTTTTTGGGAGAAATTGTTTCATTGAGTTGCGTAACATTTTTCTACGCATCCCAAAAGTAGTCTTAACCACCGCTCTCAAGCGGCTTTCATCACATCCTAAATTTTTAAAATCTTTTTTTCTTTGCAGGCGAATTACCGCAGATTGCACTTTTGGAGGCGGGTTGAAATTTTCTGGGCCTACTGTAAATAAGTACTCCACATCATAATAAGCTTGTACCAAAACCGTCACGACACCATAAGCTTTTGAATGCGGTTTTGCGGCGACCCGTTCCGCTACTTCCTTTTGAAACATACCAACTAGTTCAGGAACATGTTCTTTGTTTTCTAAGGTTTTGAACAAGATCTGAGACGATATATTATAAGGGAAATTACCAATGATCGCATAAGGCTCTTTAAAATGGTCTTGCATTTTGACTTTCATAAAATCTTCCGCAATAATGTTCGGAACCAAACTAGGATAGTGCTGTGCCAAATGCATGACCATGTCACGATCCGCTTCAATCACTTTCAAGTCGTGTTCGGTATATTCGTCCATCAAATGCTTCGTCAACATTCCTTGCCCTGGACCTATTTCTACGACACTTTTATATTGATCTCTCAATAATAAGCTTTTAGCAATATCGCTTGCAATAGATTCTTTGTTTAAAAAATGCTGTCCGTATGATTTTTTTGCCTTCATTTTCTTTTTTTCAGAATGAAATAGATTGCCTATTCATTTGTATTAGCAGAAGTTGTTTAAGCGCAACAACCGCACCGAACAAAAATACAATAAAAAATCCTGATTCTTAATTCTCTCTCTCTAATTGTTTAAAATATCTACAATTCAAAAGATAAGACTTCGTTAACGAATTGTATTAAAATGCCGTACACATTCTAAATAATTTGCTATCTTCCTAAGATTAATTATATTAGCATAAAGAGTATTATCTCCAATTCATCTACTTCCACGACTCCCCAACATCCTAACAATATGACGACAGTATTGCGTTCAAACAACAATTATAACCAATCTAACCATCTGATTATATTAAGTTATCAAAATCAACGGACTTGGTTTGCTTCTTTGCTCACAGAAACGGAGCAAAAAATTGTACAAAAAGCAATGGACAAAGGTACCAAGCAATTGATACTGCCGCAATTAGAACGGTTTATTATCATAGAGCTGATAGAGGCGGTTGACAATCGTCCAGACTTAGAAGAAAAAACTAGATGCATTGCTGCAAAAACAGTTGCAAGCCTTCGCAAACATCATTTAGAAGAAGCTGTTTTGTTAGATTATACAAAGGACAATTTAAGTGCTTCTTATGCAGAAGGTATTGTGTTGGCCAATTATCAATTTTTAAAATACTTCAAAGAAAAAGATACCCTCAAAAGCTCTTTTCATACGCTACATCTGTTGACTCAATTTATTCCATCCAACGAAGTCGCTCTTTTAAACACGTTATTTGAAGGCGTTTGTGCTGCCAGAGATCTGGTCAATGAACCACTCTCCTATTTAACTGCGGTTCAATTATCCGAAGAAATAAAAAGATTAGGTAAAGCCGCTAACTTTTCTGTAAACGTTTTAGACAAAGCAGCCATAGAAGCGCTCAAAATGGGTGGACTTCTAGCGGTTAACAAAGGAAGTCTTGATCCGCCAACTTTTTCTATCCTAGAGTGGAAACCTGCACAAACGGTGAATAAAAAGCCAATTGTATTGGTCGGTAAAGGGGTTGTTTACGATACTGGAGGCTTGAGTTTAAAACCGACCGCCAACTCGATGGACTTCATGAAGTGTGACATGGCAGGCGCAGCAGGCGTTATTGGTGCGATGTATGCGGTTGCCAAAGCAGCCTTGCCCGTTCATTTAATTTGCTTGGTTCCTTCTACAGACAATCGTCCAGGGCTTAATGCCTATGCTCCAGGTGATGTGGTGACAATGTACAGTGGCTCTACTGTAGAGGTACTCAATACAGATGCAGAAGGTAGAATGTTGTTAGCGGATGCCTTGCATTATGCCAAACAATATGACCCCGAATTGGTTATTGACATGGCGACCTTAACTGGTTCTGCGGCACATGCCCTAGGCAGCCAAGGCGCTGTTTTTATGGGGACGGCTTCTCATCAAACCAAAAAAGCTTTGTCACGAGCGGGAATCAAAACACAGGAACGTTTGGTCGAATTTCCCTTGTGGAAAGAGTATGCCGAGCAACTAAAATCGGATGTTGCTGACTTAAAAAACTTAGGTGGACCAATGGCTGGGGCCATTACTGCGGGCAAGTTCTTGGAACATTTCACAGCCTACGACTGGCTGCATATTGATATGGCTGGACCAGCTTATTTGCATCACGAAGATGCTTATCGAACCAAGGGTGGAACAGGTTATGGGGTTCAACTGATCTATCATTTTTTGTTGGATTATACGACTTAATACCCCATTGATTCGTTCACTACATTTGTTCGCTCAGTTGCTTCGTTTAGTTCGTTCGAGTTTTCAACGGAGTATTACATAAACACACGTCTAAATAATTCTAAATTAAACCTTATGAAACAATCTATTTTATTTTTAATCCTAAGCTTAGGCTTAACATTTTCTTCTTGCGACAATGCTTCTTGTGGAGATATTCTATGTGGCGACAATGCCAGTTGTGTGCAGGGAACTTGTACCTGTTTGCAAGGATACGAGAAAAACAATAATGATCTTTGTGTCTCAACCTTAATTCGTGCTAGAAGTAATTTTACAGGAACTTGGGCGGTATCCGAAAATTGCTCTTCCGCTATCTACTCCTTTATTAGTACAATTGTGAAGCATCCAACAGAAGACGATCAACTAATTCTGTCTAATTTTTATGACTCCTATAATAGTGTCTATGCAGTAATGACCTCTGAAACAACCTTTGAGATTCCTTTACAATTGCACAATTCCAATAGAGTTACGATAACTGGCGAAGGAATGTACGAGAATCCAGGTTCTGTTATAATCAATTATAATATAGAACTAGTTGATGGCACTAGTTCTGATTATTGCACTGCTTTTTATACTAAATAACGTACGTTGCTGCTTTTACAACTCAACGAATCCTACGTTCTAACTTCTTATAAAAGAGTGCCGAACCAATGTTCAGAACTCTTTTATTTTTGTCTCCCTTATTTAAACTTCATTACTCTGTTGAAAACCCGAACTAAGCGAACTAAAGCGCAGCGCTCAGGAGCTTAGCGACTAACAAAGCGACCTCACGGATTAACAAAGGCTCAGCGTAGCTAAATCGTATTAGTTTATTGCATGAGTGCTTCGCTTTGATTATCAG
>CACVAQ010000169.1:11289-33527 GCA_902727865.1 uncultured Aureispira sp.
ACTAAGCGAACTAAAGCGCAGCGCTCAGGAGCTTAGCGACTAACAAAGCGACCTCACGGATTAACAAAGGCTCAGCGTAGCTAAATCGTATTAGTTTATTGCATGAGTGCTTCGCTTTGATTATCAGTAGTATGCATTTTTACTAAAAAAAAAACACTAAAAGTCTGACAATCAAACTAATGCAAGATTCTTTTTTATGTTTTTCATAGAACCCGAACTAAGCGTAGCGACTTTTCGTATTAACAAAGGGGCACGACCACGACCACGCAGTAGCAGCGCAGCTAACAATAAGCGTAGCGCTCCTGAACCGAACGGAGTGAGCTCACGAGCAAAGCGAGCTAACAAACGTAGTGAACGAATCAACGGAGTATTATTAATACTTAGAACGGTGTATCTATTGATCTAGCTAGAACAGCTTATTGGCTTCAACTAATCTATAATTTTTTGTTGGATTATACAAAGTCATAATATTCCATATTTTTCCGTATCTTTGTGTTATATAAGATTCTGATTATAATAAAATCAGTTGGCTGAGTACTAGCCTAAGTGGGCGAAAGTTTTTTGCATCCTAAAAAAATGTTCCCAGCCCATCCTTTTTCAAACCATCTCCAAAGAAATGCTTTGGACAAAATGACAAGTGTTTTACACTTCCATATATATTTATGACGAATAAAAAACTAAAAATAGGTATTTCAATAGGCGATATTAATGGAATAGGCCTCGAGGTTATTTTAAAAACTTTAGCAGACAAACGCATACTTGACTGGTGTACGCCTGTTTTATATGGTTCCACCAAAGTTGCTTCTTATCATAAAAACATCATCAAAGTAAAGGATTTAACTTTACACAACATTACTGATATTCATGGACTTAATGAATCAGCCGTTAATGTGATTAACTGTTGGATGGAAAATGTAAAAATAACACTGGGCAAATGTACTGCGGAAGGTGGTAAATATGCAGCCTTCTCCTTAGAACAAGCTACAGAAGATTTACTCGCTGGTCATTTAGATGCCTTAGTCACCGCTCCTATTAATAAAAAAGCCATGCAATTAAGTGGCTTTGAATATCCTGGACATACAGAATACTTGACCTACAAGTCTCAAGTAAAAGAAAACTTAATGTTGATGGTCAACGAAGGTTTAAGAGTTGGTTTGGTCACCAATCATATTCCTGTTGCTCAAGTGGCTTCTACGATTACAACCGAATTGGTGCTCAAAAAGATTGAGTTGATGAACAATAGTCTAAAAATGGACTTTGGCATTGACAAACCTGCCATTGCAGTATTAGGCCTCAACCCTCATGCAGGGGATGGTGGCGTTTTAGGATCAGAAGAAATTGATATTATCCTTCCTGCCATTGAATTAGCAAAAAGAAAAGGCATCTTAGCCATTGGACCTTATGCCGCAGATGGGCTGTTTGGGTCTGGTAATTTTGCCAACTTTGATGGAATTTTGGCCATGTACCACGATCAAGGTTTGGTTCCTTTCAAAGCCTTGTCCTTTGGCGCTGGTGTTAACTTTACCGCTGGTTTGCCTATTATTCGTACCTCGCCAGATCATGGAACTGGTTTTGATATTGCAGGTTCCAACACCGCTGACTTTAGCTCTTTTAGACAAGCACTTTACTTGGCAATGGATAGCGCTAAACAACGGGCTGAATATTTAGAAATGACTGGAAATCCATTAAAGACAGTTGTCGTTAATGAGATGGATAGCTCTCCTGAAGACATTGTTGATAATGATGGCGTTGCTCCTGAAGATCAAAAACGAGCAGGTAAAAAACGTGGTAAAAGAGAACGAGAGCAAAAACCGAAAAGGGGCAGAGAACAGCAAGATTCTGCTAGTGCTAAAGAGAAAACTCCAAGAACTAAAAAGGAAACGCCAAAAGTGACAGAGGAAGCTCAAAGAACTAAAAAAGAAGCTCCAAAAGCAAAAGAGAAAAGCCCAAGTGTTGAGGAAACTCCCAAAAAAAATAAAAAACCTCTTACGGTAGAAGAACGCTTAGCTTTAGCTGCTAAAAAGAAACAAAAAGCAGTACAAAACAAAGAAGTTGTTGGTACAGAAAAGGTTAGTGCAACAACAATTGAAGAAACAACGAACACGGATGCAATCGTTGAGGAAGCAATTAGCACGGAACCAAAGGTTGAAGAAGTACTGATTAAGGAAGCGGCTCCTGTCACGGCTTCAGAAGTTACAGAACCAATGACAGAAGAAAATACGGCTGTTTTGGAAAGTAACAAGACGGAAACAACAGAGCCTATTGCTGCGCTAACAAATGATTCAGAAGAAATCAAAGAAGAGGAAACTCCTAAAGAAACCGAAGAGTAAGATGTATATTATAATACTTCAACGAAGTAAGTAGATGGACAAAAATAATTAACACTAAAAAAGGACATAAAAAAACAAGTTATCTGAATTTCAGATAACTTGTTTTTTTATGTCCAATATTATTTCTTAGAAGGCTAAAACATCAGCACATTTCGAATGTCTTCTTCTGTTTCTATAATTCCTACAGAACGCATTTCAAAGTTCAACTGGTCTCCTTTGGTAGAAGGATTGCTTGCAACTAACAACTCATTAGCATCTGTTAATGCCCATATTTTATTCTCTGCTGTTGCTTCGTATTTTAGTTCTGCGGTACTTTTATGCTCTATGTTTGGCGCAAAATAATACAGTTGTTTGTTTTTATTCGTCACAAACAATCTATTAATTGCAATTGCGGCACCATTTTCATCAACAAAACTAGCCTTCACTTTTGAAGCCTGCTCCAATTCTATTTCTTTGCCACAATTCCAAAGTCCAAATCGATTGATTTTGAATCGGTTGACAATTTCTTTCCATTTAGTATTCTCTGCAATTGTTTCTTGCCCACTCAAATGCTCAACTTCTACCAGAACATCCGTTTCCCACTGTTTCATGCGAATCTCATACTCTTTTAATTTTTCTAAATAGAACGCTTCTGCCTCTCTTGTCGCTTCAATAGCAGGATACACTTCAAATGTTCTGACAATATTCCCTTCATTGGTTTCATAAACCAATTCCATGTTATACTTGTTATTTCCTAGACCTGTTAAGGTGACAGAATTCCATGCCGTATCAAAAATCCCTGCGGTCATTGCACTTGCTGAAGCCATTAATTGTACATCTTGATTATACGCTGACAACTCAGGAAACTCTTCTGTATTAATATCAAAATCAAACACTTGCATATCTTCACGAACTCCAGGTTGAATGGGTCGGACGGGTTGGCTTCTCGCTAATGTTTTTCTAGCTTCTGCAATCAATTCGTCCTTCGCTCTAGGATGTATAGGTGTTTTTTTAGCAGCCGTTCCATTCGTTGTTGCTGTCTCAGCGGTCAGTACTTCAACTTCATCATTGGAAACATACGCCCAAGTATCTTCTTGCTTTCCATAAACATAGACCTTCAAATCGCTTGTTGGGACATCTGCCGCAACTTTACCTTGCAACTCTACTTCCAAGGTCTTGTCCATGCTCAAATAAACAGGTTTACCATCTTGAAAACCTTTAATTTCCATCATCCCTACCGATTGCAAGTTTTGATGTTTGTCCATTTCCTTTGGCACACCGGCCAAAAACATATCCACATGATCGTTAAATTCTCTATACTGAATGTCAACCTTTCCTTTGACGGGCTTCCCTCTTTCATCTACAAAGGCAGAAGCAGGAACGATAATTTTAGAGCCCGATTCATAATTAAGTGTTTCTCCATTTTCTGCTGCATTGACCACTAAATTACCATAAGGCGGCTGAAGATTCGGCATCGGCGATTGCAAAGCATACCTTTCATTTATTTGATCTAATGGAACTTCAAAATTTCCAGTAGACATCGACTGACGGATCATAAACACCAACAATACAGAAGCCGCAACGGCCATTAAAGCGCCTGTTCCATATTTTAATAAGAGTGCCCTCCGATTCCCCTTCTTGATCGCACGGATGCGGGTACTTTCTGCTGTTTCGTTTTTAGCTGGAATTTCCGCTGCTTGAAACTGTGCAAACAAAGCATCAAAATCTTGATGTTTGCTAATTTGCTCAGAACTTAGTTCTGGGGAATTAGTTTTAATATTGTAATTGTCTTTCATTTTTTTTTACTTTAAAACGATTGTATTAGAGAAGCGATTTAGTGCGTCTTTAATCTGGTCGTTTTTGTTTCACAAATCGTTTTTTCATTTTCTGTAACAATCTGTAAATTTTTACTTTTGCATTATTTTCTGTAATGTCTAAAATGTCTGCCACTTCTTTAAAAGGTCTTTTCTCAAAAAACCGAAGCTCTAGCAGCTCGACTTCCTCAGGCTTTAAGTCTTGAATAACACTTTTGAGTAGACTTATATTGATATCCAAATCCTCTTTGTCTTCATACTCATCTTCAAGATTTTGTGCCGTTCGCTCTTCCAAAGCAACCACTCGGTTCTTGTTCTGTTTCCTAAAATGTTGTGCAATTTCATTACTAGCAATCCTAAACAACCATGCAGAAAAAGGAACTCCTTTAAAAACATACTTATCTATTTTTTGCATCGCCTTTAGAAACACTTGCGAGGTTAAATCCGCAGCAAGCACTTCATCAACGGTACGTTTAAATACAAACCTAAAAATAGGCTCGTAATAACGGTTGTACAAAACCCTAAATTTAGCAGGGTTCTGCTGTGCGGTCTGCACTTCGAGCCATTCGTCCTCCATGGCTTGTTGTGTGACAGTGTACTTGGATGTTGACATATATAGTGTTGTAATTAATCTTTCAATGTAGAAAACGTAAAAAATGTCTATTGTAGACCTTCATACTCTTTCTATCTGCATCTAAGGTAACAAAAAAATAAGCTCCATCAAACCTACTATTCGCTAAAATACGTGTATTCCAAAATTGTTTGAACCCCGTCTTCTTCTGTAATATGCATTTCCAATAAACCTTCACTATTGTAGGTAAAGTACTCTAGTTTATAAACTTCAGGTATTGGCGGTAACGGCTGCGCTTTTTCGGTCACTGCGATATTCCCTTCAGTGGCTTTTAAGGTTCTAGGAGAAGTCTTCAGCTTCGTTGACGTTTTCTTCTTCTTTTTGCGCTTGTGTTTACCTGTAACTACTTCAGGAAGCTCCTCTGGACTAGTTACCTGCTCTCGCATGACCCAATGAATTTTTTGACTCTGTTGATTATTATCGTATTTATAATCAATGGTAAACAGAATTTTACCAGAAGAATTTCTTACTTGTGTAATGACCGCTTGTCCAGCTTCATCTAAAAAAGTTTTGACATCCTTCGTATTTTCATACATATTCTTATAAACACGACGCGCAAAAGTACTATCGGTATACTCTGTTATGGTTAATAGTTGCTCCTTATCCAGCAAACCGAACAAACTATCCATCTGGGGAGAATATCCTATTGCGGTTGTTTTTTGGCGAATCACTTGATTCAAGCTATCAAATTCAAATTGATCCAACAAGCGAACTCCTTTATTGGGATGTCCATGCATTTTCACCCGTTGAAAAGGAGTGCCATCATGTTCGTATTTGTAGATATAAGCAAAACCCAAACTGGTATTTTGTAAAGAATCATAATCTAGCTTTTCAATGGCAGATACTAAGTTTTCTTTGTAAAAAAACTCCATGCTCCAGTCCTTAAATCCTGACTCTAAATAGGTAGAAATTAGACTCATTTTTCCTTCTATAAATTCATACCGCTGATACTGGTATGCTGCTTCAATTGAATTGCTCCACATTTCACCCGACTGATCATTGGCTCCTTTTTGATACGTTCCTTTCCAAATAGAACATTTATTGTTTCCTAATTCGGTTGCTTTCATTAAATTGAAAGGTACACCAGGATAAACTTCTGGGTAAAGGGCGACTTGAGCTTGAATGGTATGCACACTCCAGACAACATTGACAACAAAAATCCATTTAATAATCTCTCGTATAGTCTTCTTCATACGTTCTATCTTTTACAATTACTACTTGTTGATACATTTTATATTGCATGGGCTGTCCTGATTGGTCGATGGCAGGATTCCATTTTGATGCTTTTAACTTCCTTAAAACGACCTTTTTTAGGTCCGAATCATTGCTTTTCAGAACCGTAACCGTACTAACCCAACCATATTGGTTGATGGAGTACTCTATGGCAACAAATTTCCAGTTTTTTAAGTCCATCTCTTTTTGGTAAGCCCGAATGTCCATTAAACCCA
Source organism: uncultured Aureispira sp. (assembly GCA_902727865.1). Taxonomy (GTDB): domain Bacteria; phylum Bacteroidota; class Bacteroidia; order Chitinophagales; family Saprospiraceae; genus Aureispira. Next base: position 17,492 of record CACVAQ010000169.1, read on the forward strand.
AATCCCCTCCTGCCAATGTTGGCAATTGAGCTGCCACCTGTTGAAACACCTTCTTTACTTCAACAACATCTTCCGTTTTCATCTCCAAAACAGCTACTTCTTTCTCTTCTGGAACAAGAACCGCTTCTTTTCTTTCTGGAATGGAGACCGTTTTAGGAACTTGTTTTTTCCTAATAACTAAGGTCTTCTTTGGAAGACAGCTTGGCGGTATACTATCCTGAGCGATGAGCACAGGAATCATAAACCAAGTTATTGTTATAGTAATCAGCACCTTCATATTGATATTTTTTACCCATTAAAAAACTTCCTATTAATCGACTTCTTTCTTTTAGAATGAAAATTCGATGGAAATCAACTAAAACTTAGACAGCATTAATAATAATATGCTTCAGTAATTATACCATAATTAAGCTTTTAGATAGAATAAAAACGCAACTTATGTAGTAATCTTATAAAATGGCTTCTTTTTTTAACTATATTTGGTTTTAAACACACTAAAATGACAAAGAACTTTTTCTTATGTACAGATATAATACGCGTTTGTAAAAAAGATACGGTTTTTAAGATTTTTTTTATCCATAAAACAATAAATAAACCAGAGGTTAGTTGTTAACTTCTCTAAATAGTAATATAGATGTCTGAAAACGAAAAAGGTTTAGCCTTACATTGGAAAATTCTAATTGGAATGGTAGCAGGTGTTGCTGTTGGATTCGCCTTAAAAGGCGTTGACGGGAGTGCCGAATTTACTAAAAATTGGATTTATCCGATTGGTAAAATATTCGTTAATTTACTAAAACTAATTGCCGTTCCCTTAATCATTGCCTCCTTGACCAAAGGAATTGCTGATTTACAAGATATATCCAAACTTTCCAAAATTGGAGGGCGAACCATTGGCATTTATCTACTGACAACCGTCTTAGCTGTTACGCTAGGTTTGGTGGTGGTCAATGTCCTACAACCTGGCGTGGGCTTGTCTCAAGAGACTATTGATGCGATTAGTGCGAGTAATCTAAAGAGTAGTTCTGGAAAAATAGAAGCGGGAACAGCGCAAGCGCAAGTTGGTCCCTTGAAGTTTTTGGTTGATATGGTTCCTGAAAATATTTTTGCCGCAGCTAGCGACAATGGAAATATGTTACAAGTAATTGTGTTTGTTCTTTTCTTTGGAGTTTGTTTGTTGTTAATTCAAAAAGAAAAAGCCAAGCCCTTGCACGACTTTTTTGATAGTCTAAATGAGGTCATTCTAAAAATGGTCGATGTCATCATGTTGATCTCGCCTTATGCTGTATTTGCTCTATTGTGTAACTTAACGGTCAGTACCGACCCCGAAATATTTGGTGTTTTATTCAAATATGCACTTTGTGTCGTCTTGGGGCTCCTACTTATGGTTGCGGTTTACATGACTGCGATCAAGGTATTTACGGGACGCTCTCCGATTGGCTTTCTAAAAGCAATCAGTCCAGCTCAATTATTGGCGTTCTCAACCAGTTCTAGTGCTGCGACCTTGCCAGTTACCATGGAACGAGTAGAAGAGCACATTGGGGTCGAAAAAGAAGTCACGAGCTTTGTTTGTCCAATTGGGGCTACCATTAATATGGACGGCACTAGTTTGTATCAAGCCGTTGCTGCCGTTTTCATTTGCCAAGTCATTGGATTTGAACTAACTTTAGCCGATCAATTAACGATTGTGATTACAGCAACGATGGCCTCTATTGGCTCTGCAGCAGTTCCTGGTGCAGGAATGGTGATGTTAGTCATTGTCTTGGATACTTTAGGAATTCCATCTGATAAATTAGCCTTTGGTATTGCCTTGATTTTTGCCGTTGATCGCCCCTTAGATATGTGCCGAACCGTTATCAATGTTACTGGAGATGCTACAGTAGCTACTTTAGTCGGAAAATCTGTTGGTAAATTAAGAGAGCCTCAAATTAAGAACTGGGACGATCATTACCATAAAGAAGAAGCTTAGAAACCTTAGAAAGAATGCAAAAAAAACGAGACGACTTGAAATAATCAAGCCGTCTCGTTTTTTTATTTAAAAAAGGGAATTTAATCCTCCTTAAAATTTAAATCGTCTCTATCTTTTAGTTTTTTATCTTCTACGTTATCATTCAAGAAGCCATTCAATTTATCTACCGAGTAAGAAGAAATAATTTCTCCAAATTCATTGATACTGATATCAAAACCTTTTAAATCTTCGTGTGTTTTGGGATTACCTTGGTTCTTCTTAGACATTACGCTATGCTTTTTTAGAATGAGAAAATAGATGTTGTGCTAGTATAACGCCTCGAAGTACTTGGGTAGTTCCCGATTCGCTATAAAAATAAAAAAAAGACATTTCGATTGCTCGAAATGCCCTTTATATTAGAAAGCTTCTTTTTAGTTTCAATAGGTAATGGGTCAAAATTCATCTTACAAAGAGACACTTAATTTGACCCCTTACTTAAACTTTATTTAGTTCAATCTTTTTTCAAGACGAATTTGCGTACGCTCTGCCTCTCCCCTATCCATACTGATCTTATCTGCAAAAGCATAAATATCATCTCTTGACATGACTCCTTTAGATCTGATATACGACTCAATCGTATAATCTTGCGCATAACGCAACAATTCTTCGTGTTTTCTTTCTGAAAACTCAAACATCTGAGAATATTCGTCTAATTTTAATTGCTCTTCGTCTGCAAATTCATTATCAGCTAATGCAACCGCAGCCACAATCATGAAGACATTTTCTCTAGCTTCTTTTGTTACCTCTTCACATTCAATCATAGAAATAGAAGGCGCACGCATTAGGTCACCTAAACTTCCAGTTTCTTTGTTCAAGAAATCATCAAAAAATGCTTTTTCTTCTGCCTCAACCGTACCATCTGCACGAGCCATTTCAACCAACATACGAGCTAATATTTTTCTGTCATACGCCTTAGTTAATGGATTACGCTTGATTAGCTTCTCAAATTCAGAGAATTCTGTCGCCAAACGCCATCTTCCACCTTCGTATGCTAACTCTACAGAAACTTTCTCAAAAGCTCTTATTACAGCAGCTTCTTTATCCCCTTTTGATACTTTTAAGCCATCCGTTCCTTGACGCATAACCTCATTACCAGCCATAGAAACAGCTGTTCCTGCAAAACCACCTCCAACAGCTTTACGCAAAACACGCAACACCATAGAACGTGCACGTCCAAGCGCTGTATTGGTAACCATTTTTTTCACACGAGCGGTACCACCTTTCGTATTTGACTTTACATTTGAAGTAGCTTCAAACACTTCATTGTCAACCTGAAATTTGCAATTTACTTTACTTCCATCTACTTTTACTTCTAAAATATACGGTTTTATTGATTCGTATGTAATTTCCATTGTTTGGTTCTTATTTTGATAATTCTAAATTGGTTCTTTTTATATCAATCTGTTCGATCAACAGTTTATTTAAGGAATAAGTTCTCCATTTAAGTTAAGTCTTACTAGTCCCATCATTTCATTGGTTCCAAGTCCAAATTTACCTGTAAATACATAGCCAGATACAGTAATTTGATTACCAGCTCCTGCTGTAACGGGAATAATAGATCCTGCTTCGTCCTTGGTAAGTACTAGTCTATCTGAATCTGCATAACCAAAGAAATAAGGCCAACCTTCTTCTTGTTCCAAATCTTTATCAAACTTCGTAACACAAAGGTCACTTTCAAACTCAGAGCCTTCTGCACCTTGAGTCGAAGAAAGGATAAACCCATTATTTCCAGGCACTAAAGCAAGAGAGGCAACGGCATGTATACCACCACTTGTCTTATTTCCTCTAGTTCCAAGGTCATAATATTTACAATGAGTAGGTCCAGATGCATCAGGTGTCACAGGAGTTAAATTTTCTGTAACTTGTAACAAAGCAACTTTTCCATCGTCTCCAGATCCACCTTTCTTCAGAACATGCGAAGCAATCGTAATAATTCCATTATCGGAATCATAGACAGAATACCCCCCTTCAAAATAATAGCTTTCCTCTGTAAAATAGCTTACATTTAGAGGCGTTCCCCCTGATTTTTCCATGATAACCGTAATAATCCTAGGCAACAAGATAGGATCGACACTTCCAAGATTGGTTTTTTCTTCCGATGTACCACAAATCAAATATCCTCCATCCAATATCTGAACAGACGTTCCATAATCAGCCCTAGGAAATCCATAAGCCAAACTACTTGTTGTCCATTGAATAGCAAACTGACTGTTTAACAAAGCAGTGAATATATCTGTCTTATCAAGCGCTCCATTATCATTATCATTTGGCTTATTAGGCTGTATATCGGTTGTATACCCCGTCAAAACGTAATTATAGACTCCATTAGCAGTATCTATTTTCATATCAGATACTTCCTCTGTAAATCGTTCATAGGTATTTTGCTTTAACTCGACTCCCTCATCCAATCTCGGTGCTCCAGTTGCATAATCCAATTGGTACAAAACAATTTTTGTTTGTCCTTTGATCCCCGACCCCGCAGGGCTACTGGCATTGTTATAACTAAAATAAGTTCGATTAGCAGCAACAATATAAGCAGACTGATTTGGTAGTTCAATAATACGAACACCTTCTTCACTAAATCTTAAATAATCACCTGCTAAAGATCCAGCGGCTCTCCCAAAGGAAGAACTCCATAGTTCATTCCCCAAAGAATCTGTTTTGACAACCAAAACATCCATCTCCTGTCTCGTGCTATAGGAATTGGTAGACCCTAAAAGAATATAGCCTCCATCCGCAGTTTGAACCACATCTGTAGCAGTTTGCGCTCCAACATGACCATAATATTTCACAAAAGCAACCTCTTGATTAATGGGAGATATTTGCTCTTTTTCGCAACTTGAACTTAAATATGCGGTTAAAACAAACAGCATAAAAAGTATATTTTTTTTTGATAAAGACAGCATAGTTTATTCGTAGTTTACTTCGACTTTTACACGTTTGTTTTTAATATCTTCTATTTCTTGCTTTTTCGTGTCCAACATCTTTGTTCCTTTCGTTCTCCCTTTCTGTACATCCTCAATAAGGCTAGGTTGTTCTTGTTCAAACTCTTTTAGGGTACTAGTTAATTCACGTTTAAGGTCTTCATCCGTTTCTTTTTTAACGTAATTTCGTTCCTTTTCTAAAAACTTACTGTATTTGCTATCAATGATAAGCGGATTGTATTGATGTTTTTTGCGAGGCACATAAAAGGATTTGATAAAACCTACTGTCAAGGCAAAATTGTCTGTTCTAAAATCATTATCTACATGACCATGATAATAGACTAATTCAGAATTAGAATAACGATTATCAAGATTTACATTGTTTAGGAACATACGAGAGTATCTAAAGTCAGCATACAAGAAGTTTCGTCCTAATCGAAATTTGATCCCTGCACCAGCAACAAAAGATACATTCACTTTCGTTCTCAAAGAAGGTCTGTATTCATCGGTTCCTTCCGTCCCTTCTCCACTAATAACAATACTAGCAGAGTTCGTTGATTGGCCCCCTAGTTCTGCTCTAATTCCTTCAGGTGTTGTTCTACGACTTACGTCGGTTAGGTCTGCATGCAGCAAAAAATTAGCCGCAACTCCTGCATACACATAAGGCAACAAGCCTTTGAATTTGGTTACATTATACCGCAACATTAAAGGAATATCGATCCAAAATTGGTTCTCCTTAAATTGTAAATTCGAGTACAACAAAAGATCTTCTTTATTTAACTCACTAGTAATCAGACCAGTTGGATTAGCTCTATTCGCCGAAATATACATAGAATCTCCAAAAGCATATGTACGATAAGCAAAGGTGGCATCTACAGTCAAGTCAAAATTATACAATAAAGGCAATTCAAATCCAACAGTAGCATTTGCACCAACAACAATCTCCCGTAAATAGCCTTCATGATCAGCTGTTCCAGAAGTATTGTCTACGCCATAGTTTTCCAATTGTTCTATTAAAGAAAAATTTGCGCCCCCTCCAAAATACATAGAAAAAATTGGTCTTCTAGTGAATGTCTTAGATAGATAAATCATATCATAAGACTGATAAGAATCTCCTATCGTATCAGGTTGATACAAAGGATCTATTTTTAAAATTTCTCTAAAGGATTTATCCGCTGCACCAACCTTGTCTCGGTATAAATAACTTTCTGTAATTAACTGAAAGGCTTCTAAGCGTTTTTCAGTTGACATAGATTTGGGATCTTTAGCACAACCTTCAATTGATTCAATTTTTTCTAGCTCGCCTTCTTCATACCATTTTTTCGCTTCATCCAATTGGCAATTGTCTGAGGATGTTCCTTTTTTTCCTCTTTGTCCTAATGCATCATTGGTGTTTAATAAACTAAACATGCAACACAATAGAACAAACGAAATGACAGGACGATACAATCTCACCTTCATTATTTTGGTATTTTATAGTTAAATAGTTTTTGTCTTCATCCTACACTATCAATTGAGGCAGTGCACATTATAACCTTAAAAATGGACAACGATTAAACTCCAATAGGTTTCATTCTTGTAATATATGCAACTAATATAATTAATTGTACAAGTAATCTGATAATTTTTTGCAGCAAATAATAATCGTTAAATGATTTATCTGGTCTAGCCTATCCCTTGTTATAAGCAATGCAAGCATTCTATATGCATTTATAATGTCAATAAAACAGTGTAAAATTACAATAGAAATTAGTATTGAGGTAGGCCTTTTTAGCTTAGATGTAAAATAAGAATCGGTACTAAATTAGATACATTGAGTTTGATCTACTTAAATAGCGGTATTGATCTAAGTCTATATGAAGCTTCTTTGTTTGCAAAAGAAGCTATACATTTAGCAACATTTTTTAAATAAAAACAGAGTCAACGGTTAATGATAGTTGACTCTGTTTTTATTTTGTCTTATTCTTCTAATTTCCGAGCTTCTTTCATTTGAGGAACCATTTCTCCACAAGTAGAGTATGGAATCCGACGTCCACCGTTTGGTGTTTCGATGTAAAGTGTTCTACCAGTCGGGTCATCTGTTCCGATATACCTTCTCCAACTTTTATCACTTAAGTTTTGACGAATAATATCACAAATTTGATCGGCATACAAGGTCATGTCAACCTCCCATAATTTTAGATGCCCGTTTGCGGTTCCTGTAATAGCTTTAGTTCCATCGTTACTAAAGGCTACAGAAGTAACCCAGTCACTGTGGTTGGTTAACTTGATCGGATTATATTGTGCTCCTAAATAAGGAAACTCTTTTGCGTCTCCATATCCACGGTATTTTTCATCTCGAACCGTCCAAAGTGTAGCAGACTTGTCTAAACTACCTACAATCAACATAGTTCCATCTTTATTAAATTCTACGTCTGAGATAGAAGAGCCATGCTGCAAGAATTTTTCAGGTAAATAAGTAGGATCTGCATTCACCTTGTTCATATCCCAAATCATCATTGTTCCATCTTGGTAACCAACTGCTACAAAACGACCTTGAGGGTTAAAGGCAACAGCGGTTGCGTTTTTCTCGCTTCTAGGATCATTCAACAAAAATTCACGACGTTGATTTTTCAAATTCCAAATCCATACTTCAGATGATTTTCCAATACCAGCCAAATATTCTCCATTACTAGAAACGTCAAGGGCCGTTAATCTATAAGGTGTTTTTCCTATAATAGGAGAAGTTGCACCATCCATATTGGTATAATTCACAGCTGTACCTCCAGAACCATCATCTCCTGCTGTAATAATAGCCTTTCCATTTGGCGTATATTTCAGCGCCCAGATACGACGTCCTTTGTGTGCATCTAATTCATTGATAATCTGTCCAGATTCAGCATCTGTAATCAATACTTTGTCCCCATCCCCTGCTCTTGCTAGGTGTTTACCATCAGGACTAATATCTAGTGTTCTTGCAACAGAGCTATTGCTAGAAAGAATTTCAGGCTTGTTTGATTTATCTTTACGAGCAGCTTTACTACCATAAATATCAAACTTCCATTTTAACAACAATCCATCAGAACCAACCGTATAAAGGCGACCATCTCCGTCCGCAACTTTGATCGCACGAATTCGACCAACTCTACTTCTACCTTCTGGAGCTTGGTTTAAGGCATTAAAATCAGGGTTATTTTTATTAACTTCTTCCAAACGGTTTAAAGCTTTATAGACCGCTTCATAAATAAAGGCATCTCTTTCATTTCCACCACTAGCAGAATTCATATCATAAGACTCTTTTGCCAAGAGACCTTGAACATCTTCATTTTCTTCTTTCACAGACTTAACAGCAATACTTTGAGCCATTGAAAGTCCTTTAATTCCTAAGGCAATTTCTTTTTGTCGAACAGCATTTGCTTTTTCTTTGTTGGCAACTTCTGTTTGAGCGATCGCAATATCTTTACTACGTAAAGCATCCTCGGTAGCCAAACGAGCCTGTTCAGCTTTGCGTTTAGCGTCACGTTCTGCATCTTTTGCTTGTCTAGCTCTAGCTTCTGCAATACGAGCGGCTTCCATAGCCGTTAGGTTGGCTGCTTCGGCTTTAGACTTTTCTTGCATGGCCTTTTTAGCACTCAACTCAGCATAAAATTCTTGACGGCTCGCTTCTTCCTTGCTCAATTCAGCTAAGTAAGTTTGACGTAGCGATTCTCTTTCATTGGCATTTGCAATTCGTTGGCTTCTATGTGCTTGTCCAGCAGAATACAAAGCCCACAACATCATTCCAACACAAAAGAGCACCACCCCAACACCAATAACACTTAGAGTTTTACGTTTAGTATCTTTACGATCACCAATCTCTTCCTCTCTTTTTTGGGCCGCTAAAGTATCTTCGTAACTCTTTGTCAAGAACTCAATCGCTCTATCGTAGTCAATTTGTGTATTTTCATAACGCTTAGACCAACCTTTATTCGGAGCAAGACGCCAAGAATTATCTTCGTCATGCTCTTCTGGGTTGAACCATTTTAGCCCCATAATTAATTCTGGATCCGTCCAAAGACTTCCTTTTCCATCATGGTACAAAGCTGCACCAGCACAAAGGCGGCCATACATTTCTGCGGCATCGGTTTCTTCATTTGCCCAACCTTTTAGGCGTGTCCAACGCTTAATCAAACTATCATGTGCTATATTAACAACACTATCTTCATCAATCTCCGCAACAGGAGGCGCACTCAAAAAACGACGACCAGATTGGCTAAAGGTATAAATCACCAAACGAACTTCACGCATAGAGCGCTCCGTGATTTCCATCATCTCACGGACCGTTACAGAACGACTAGAAGCACTTCCATCAGGAGCTTTTTCTACCATCGCTCTAAAGATACGTTCACAGATAATCCGTTTTTCTTCCGTATCCAAATCAGAGTATGCTTCCTCAGCATGTCTGCCCATAGCTCCTTTAATCGTCCCAATACTTTTGTAGTGAGACATTCCAATAGGAACCTCTGTATTTTGTTCTTTATCCAACCAATAATTCCACATACGCAACATCGTGTGCTGCAAAGTGGCTAATTCGTCTGTATTTTTACCTAAATCATTAACAATCGCAGCAATTACCGAATCATCTATTTCAGCACGTACGCCAGTAATTTTGGTGGCACGGTCATGTTGTAGAGGATTAACAATAATGCGTTTAAGATCTTCGGGTTTTACCCTAGGAATTAAAAATTGACCATCATTAATCGCTTCTGCCAAACCTCTAAACTCAGCACAGTCGCCAATATGATTAGAGCGCATGGTCAACACAATATAAATAGGCGCTTCTTTTTGACGACTTGCATTTAAAAGCAAATTAACAAAAGTAGCGGCATCTTCTTCGTTGCGTTTATTTTTTTTGCTAAAGTTAAAAATTTCCTCAAACTGATCCACGACAATCATTAGATTCTCGCCACGTCCAACAGAAGATTTTTTAAATGCTTCAACAATCCCCAAGCTTCCATTTCGAAGCATCCCTTCTATCTTAGCAGGGTAACTAGGGTCCATCATTTCATCCCCATGCAACACGTTGCGTTGCGCCAACTGACGGCTAAGGTTTTCCAATGGATTATTACCTGGTGTACAAGTAGCAATACGCCAAGCAGCCCCTGCTTGACCATTAAAGCCTTCACTCAAACGAGGAATCAACATCGCTTTAATAAATGAAGACTTACCATTTCCATTACTACCTACTACGGCCAAAAAACGATTGGAGCGTAGTTTACGTAACAATTCATCTAATTGGCGTTCTCTACCAAAAAAGAATGAGCGATCTGATTGCTCAAATGAGCGAAGCCCAGTATATGGGGCCTGTATATTGAGGGTTTCTACTCCTTGCATAGTTGTCCTAGATTAGATGAATGTCTCGAGGTTATAAAAATATATCTACGAATAGATAACAATGTAAGATAATGAATTATTTAATAATAAAGAACTCCTTTTCAGAGATTTTAAAAAAAAATACAAAACCTTAAATAGTTTCTTACATATTCCTCTAATTTAAGAATAAAAGATAACCTTCTAAAACAATTCGCAAAATTAATACCTAAGAAAGAGGGCTATTGTAATTAATTGTATTAAAACCTATAAAATAAAAAGCCCTCTAGGTTTTACTAGAGGGCTGAAGTGGTTTTGTGTTTTTTTCGGTTCTTTGACCCTTTTTTTTAATAATAGGAATGCCTAAACTAAAGGTCTACTCGCTTTATTTTAGCTCCTAATGCATTCAATCGCTCATCAATTCGTTCGTAACCTCTATCAATTTGATTAATTTGCAAAATCGTACTGGTTCCTTTTGCAGACATCGCTGCAATAAGCAAAGATACGCCCGCACGAATATCTGGTGAGGTCATCGTAATGCCTCTTAAAGGATATTGTCGTCCTAGCCCAATGATATTAGCTCGATGTGGATCACATAGAATTACCTGTGCCCCCATATCAATCAACTTATCCACAAAAAACAAACGGCTTTCAAACATCTTTTGATGAATTAAAACGCTTCCCCTTGCCTGTGTTGCAATGACCAATAAAATGCTCATCAAATCAGGTGGAAAACCTGGCCAAGGCGCATCGTAAACCGTCATGATAGAACCATCTATAAAGGTTTGAATTTCATACAAATCTTGCGCAGGAACATAAATGTCATCGCCAATCACTTCAAACTTTATTCCCATACGGCGATAAATAGGCAGAATATTGCCCAAAGCATCTACTCGTACGTTTTTGATGGTCAACTCAGATTGCGTCATTGCTGCCAATCCTAAAAAGCTACCAATTTCAATCATATCAGGCAACAAACGATGTCCTGTTCCAAACATTTGAGCGACTCCTTCCACAATCAGTTTATTAGACCCAACTCCTGTGATTCTAGCGCCCATTCCGTTCAACATCTTGCACAGCTGTTGCAAATAAGGTTCACAAGCTGCATTGTAAATCGTCGTTACGCCTTTTGCCATTGCTGCTGCCATCAGAGTATTGGCAGTTCCAGTGACCGAAATTTCGTCCATCAAAATATAGCTTCCTGTGAGCTGAGCTGCTTTGATAGAATACATATTTTTATCCTGATTGTAATTAAACGCTGCCCCCAACTTTTGTAAGCCCAACAAATGCGTATCCAATCGACGGCGTCCAATCTTGTCTCCTCCTGGCTGAGGCAATACCGCCTCTCCATAACGAGCCAACAAAGGTCCTAATAACATAACAGAACCTCTTATTTTACTTGCTTTCTGTACATACTCTACACTTTTTAAATAAGCCAAATTAACCTCTCTTGCTTCAAATGTATAACTATTGCTGTCTACTTTGTTTACCAAAACGCCCAAACCTTTCAGCAAGTCAATTAACATCACGACATCTTTTATATTGGGTAAATTCGTCAGTGTTACTCGTTCTTTAGTTAAAATGGTAGCACAAATGACTTGTAGTGCCTCATTTTTGGCTCCTTGTGGCGTTATTTCCCCACTCAATTTATGGCCTCCTTCTACAATAAAAGCTTGATTCTTATTTGACATAATAATTTAAAATTTCTTTTTATTTTCTGTTTTAATATTTTCTCAAAACGCATATCCGAGAAGTACAATCGTAAAAGTACTAATTATAATGTAAGTTTTAGCTTGTAAAACTACACTGCTTGTAGTAAAACTACATTTTAGGTAGTGAAAAACTAAATGTAATAATTTTTTATCGAACAGGCTTCTTATTCGAACTAAGCATTTTTTACCTTTTTTAAATCATTCATTACTCCGTTGAAAAATCGTATTAGTTTGATTATCAGCAAGATGAGTTTTCAATCATCAAAGTGTTAAAAAGCTGATAATCAAACTAATGCAAGATGCTTTTTTATGTTTTTTATAGAAAAACTAAAAAATCAACGGAGTATTAATCATTAAAACTTTCTAAAATTTAAAAATCATCAAATAAATTAAATACATTTCATTCAACCTTTACATTTTTTGGGTCTTTGACCCTTTTTGCCAGCCCATACTATTATGGCTTTGGTTTTACTATTTTTATATAAGTCATAAGAAAAAATCTATAAGTCAAGGACTTTCTACTTAAAAGGTACGACCAAAAATTTACTGTTATGAAAAAGAAAAAGAGTCTGCTTTGGCAAAAATTAGCGATGCGGAGTCTTTGAGTTATCCACCAACCCATTTTTTTTATCTCTACAAGCATTAACGCCTATGAAATTCAGCCTTGGAAAATGGCTCAAACGCCTGTTTTATTTGTTCCTGTTTCTTTTTATAAGTACCAACTTTGTACTCTATAACCACGCTTATTATTTCACCCATTTTGTCGACAAAGATTTACCCAAGATAACGTCACAAACCATTGCCGCTAAATCTATGATGGAAAAGCTAAAACTGGGCATTTTTGGCATTGAAATGCCAAAGCCTCGCAATAAAGTTACTCCTGATAGTGCGTATACTGTCATAACATTAGGTCGTCAGCCGAAATTGCATGCGTGGATGATTCCGACGCATTTAGCTCCCAAAGGGGTTATGATTCTGTTTCATGGGTACACGGGCTCTAAATCATCTCTTTTGGATCGTGCAAAAGTATTTCGAAAGTTAGGGTATCATACTTTTTTAGTGGATTCCAGAGGACACGGTGATTCTGAAGGGCTTCAAACTACAATTGGTTATCACGAATCCGAAGATGTTCAGACGGCTTATAACTACATAAAATTGCATTACGAAAATCTACCGATTAGTTTCTTTGGAACTTCGATGGGAGCCGTAAGTATTCTTAAAGCAATACACGATTATCAATTAGAGGCCAAAAAATTAATTTTAGAATGTCCTTTTCGTTCTCTTTCAGATGCTGTTTACAGTCGATTTGAAAATCTAAAAATACCAACTTTTGTCCTTCCTGAATTATTACTATTTTGGGGTGGTATACAAAACAACATGGACTCTAAAGCACACAATAGCTTAGATTATGCTAGCAAAGTTACCCTTCCCACCTTGGTCATTTATGGTAAACAAGATCCCAAAGTAAGAAGACATGAAGTAGACGACATATTCAATGCCTTAGCTAGTACAGAAAAGAATTTCGTACTTTTAGAACATTCAGGACACGATCATTTGATGGCGGACGATGTTCTGGGTTGGACCAAAGAAGTTTGGGCTTTTTTGGACTCCTAATTAGATTCGATACAAGCAAGCATTTTGCAAAAGAGGCAAACTAAATACCCGTATTAAGACATCAAAAATTAGTCTTTATTAAAAAAACAAAAGGTCATCCTGTAATAGGATGACCTTTTGCTGATTTTTATGGTAAAATGGTCTTAATATCTTATTTATTGACTGTTCCTTATCGGTTGTTGTATTTCAACATAAAAGCAGGATCAATTTTCATAATATCCCAATTGTCAGGATCTCCAATATCGTACAAAGCATCTTTTTCAGATCCTAGATAATAAACAGGTACATCAGTATCCCCTACTCCAGCTTGTTCCAATATGGCAAGTGCCAAGCGAGCAGAATCTTGTTGATACTCTGCTAATAAATAATCTTTTCTTCGGTCAAGCTCTTCATAAGCTTTGTTATAGATTTGTATTCCAATAAGTTCATTATCTCTATAATAATACGTCTCTGTACGTTCATTCTTTTCCGTATCATCATAATAATTAACGGCACCTGTCAAAAGTCCATCTTCATAGACAACAACATCTGTTTTGCGTTGTCCATTTTCATGAAATTGTATCTCAAAGTTGATGTTTCCATCTTTCGAAGAAGAATAAAAGAACTTATGTTTAGGGTTTCCATTACCCCAATAATAAACAGTAGAGTCAATTCGAATCCCATTCTCAAAATGTGCAATCAACAGTGTATCTCCTTGCTCATCATACTCAAATTGAGTACCATGCATACGGCTTTGTCGATAAGGAGCGTCTTCCATCTTATAAATAATACGTCCCGTCAATTTATCTGTCCAATAAGAAGTCACGACATAGGTACTATCCGTATCTGCTATTTTAACCTCACAGATTTGTGGTGCCAAAGAATTAATCGTCACCGTTGTATCAGGATAAACAATATCTTCTGTGTCATCAAAAGGATTTAAAGCCTTAGGAATTTCACAAGAACATAGTAGACCTAATAGGATAAAAAAACAAATAAAAACTTTCATATTACTCAGATTGAAATAACACCACTCTATTCAGAATTAGTTGATCGTTGGAGAGACTATAATTATTACTAGTACTCCTATAAATATAGAATTTTATATTGATTTTATAGGAATCTACGCAAGAAGTTTTTTAGCATTTCATGAGCTTATCTATCTTTTCAGACCTACTTCCGCCTTTACTTCTAACGTAGTGGTACAGAAAAAGCCATTTTCTCATCAGAGAAAATGGCTTTTAGATTAAAACCCATTCCTGGGATATATTTTATTGTTCCCCTAAGTCAGTTGCTAGATAACTCACTTTACGGAAATCAATTTTACGCAATTCTGTCTTCACATCTGTAACAATCCCCATCTTAACGCCTTTGTCTATACGCATAGCACAAGTCATTTTATCACGATCTTTCGCACGAACAACTTTCGTTTTTTCATTAGCGATAAACAATGGAATTTGTGTAGCTTCAGCAAACTGGTCGTTTAATTGAATACGAGGTGCCGTTCCCATTTGAGGAATATATTTTTCTACTGGCGAGCCAATATAAATATGTGTTACCAAAGATTTTTTCTCCAACTTTTGCAGTTCAGATGCATTTGGCACCTGAATTTTCACCATTATCTCGCTATCTCTCATTTTGGTTACAACCATAAAGAAGAACAATAGCATAAAAACGATATCTGGCAAAGAAGCAGTTGTAATCGCTGGTGCACCTTTTTTACCTTTTTTCTTAAACTTAGACATAACTATATATTATAATCAGTAAGGTTAATTCTCTAATTAGATTCTACACTATTGGTTGATTGCAATTGTTGAAGGTTCTACTTCTGAAATCACCAATGGGTAATTTTTTCGAACATCAGCTTGTGATTTTTTATCCAAATCATCATAGTGCTGCCCAAACCTGCGAAGGGATTCGTCTTCCCAAATATGATTGTATCCTGCTTTTATTTCATTGTAAACCGCCAAATAGGTTTCATAAGAAGTCCCATTGTCATTTTGCAAAGAGATAAGTGCTAATTTAGGTGACGTTGCTTCTTTCAAAATCAACTGTTCTGTTCTAGTCTGCAAGTCACTTAATTGAGCTCGCTTCCCTTCTATCATCAATTCATTTTCAGAATTAATAAGCACAGACAGTACATTTCTGTTCTGTTTTTTCTCAACTATGTCATTTTCTGTCCAAGCAGGCAACAAAACATTTAATCCTGTATCCGTTTGAATAGTTGTGGCGACCAAGAAAAAAATTAACAATAAAAAGGCAACATCTGCCAATGAACCCGCACTTACTACAGGAACCATTCTTTTTTTCGTTTTCATAAGAACTCTTTTTTTAGATAAAAAATACTATTCTAAAAAAAGATTGCTAGATAGAAGTTCTTTAAAACAAGCACCAAAACCGAGTAAAGTCTTGATGCTTGTTTTTTTTATGAACAAACGAATGTTCTAAGGAACAGTAAAGAAATAAGATGAACA
>CACVAQ010000170.1 GCA_902727865.1 uncultured Aureispira sp.
GAGGTCGCTACGCTTAGTTCGGGTTCTCCACGAAGTAATGTGAAGCGAAAATAGATTGTAAATGTTTGGTGAAAATTAGCTGCGCTGAGTCTTCGTTTGTCAAATAACCATTTTTTATTATAGAGAACCTTAAGCGTATCGCTTGCTTTTTGAGAGAAAGACTAGGTAATTCTAAAATTTCCTCAAAACAAATTATAGGTATTCTTGTTGTCATAAATAAAAAATAAACATTATGATAAAGAAGTTATTACTAGCAGGTATTCTTTTATTGGGTACACAGATGGCTCAAGCGCAACTAAGATTAGGAGTCGGAACAGGTTTTGTCTTTACTCAGTACAACGATGTCCGCACGCCTAATGGAAGTACCGATCCTGGAACCTTTTTCTCCTTAAAAAATGACTTTAAACCACAAGCATTTAATCCATTTGTGCGGGTAGAGTTATCTTATACGATTATTGAGCGGCATGATATACAACTAACAGCAGTTCCCTTAACATTGAAATACAATAGTTATAAAAATCAGGTGCTTGATTATGCAGGTCAAAGATTTAGCGGGAACGATATTATAGGCACTTATAAGTTTAATACCTATCGTCTAAGTTATCGGTACAATCTTGTTCGTCAGAAAAAAATAAAATTTGGGATTGGCGTAGCTGTTTTATTACGAGATGCTGGTATTACGCTGGAGCAAGGAAATAAACTGGCAACGGATACCGATTTGGGGGTTGTACCTTTGATTAGCTTCAATTTAATTTATTCTCCAATCGAAAAGTTATCTATCATTCTAAAAGGGGATGCTTTGGTCACGCCACAAGGGCGAGCAGAAGACATTTTTTTGGGGGTAAGCTATGATCTAGTCGACGCTTTGGAACTTAAGGCTGGTTATCGAATGATCGAGGGAGGCTCTAGTGTACCGCAAGTTTACAGTTATGCTTTTTTCCACTTTGCAGATGTTGGACTAGTCTACACGTTTGATTTTGCAAAAAACAAAAAATAAACAGTCAATAAAAACGTCCAATTACGATAAGTAATTGGACGTTTTTTAAGGAAGGAACTTAAATTTTAATCTTCCTCTTCTTGTTCCTCTTCTTGTTCCTCTTTTTTAGGAAAGTAAGTATACTCATATACTTCTCTCTTATTTAGTTTGTCGGCAATGAAAAAGTCAATTTGAGTATAATTACCATGCTGATTATACGTTTTTACTGTTTTCCAATCTTTTCCATTGTTTCGATATTCAATCTCGGTATGCGTCGTAACGTTAAAGCTCGTGTCGTATTCGATTTCTGTTCTCAAAAAAGGCTTGCCCTCCAAGGTCTCTGTGTATTCTGTCAAGAACAGCTTACTACTATCTAAATAAACATATGTTTTTTTCTCTTCATAATTTTTTGTCGGCGTAGTAATCAATTGAAGTTCTGTATTTTCTTCAAAAGTATAAAGAATCGTTTTAGTTTTTTTATTCAACTTCTTTTCTACCATCTTGAACGGAAGGTTATCCTTGTAGATGGTAATGGTTTGATCGGTACGTTTTATTTTTCCATTAGAGTCTCTAGTCCCAGCTCTTAAGGTATTTTTTTTGAGTTGATTGTTCCGATCGTATTTATTAATTACTTGATTCCAATTGTGATACAAATAGCCTGCTGATTGGAGCAACAAGCTATCCTCTTTGTAGCTTGCTTGGAAGGAACGTGCCTGCATTTTGGTATCTCCATCATCATCAAAGGATTCCCAGTTGGTGATATTACCTCTCGTATTGCGACGTACTTTTTCTAAAGAACTATGAGGAGGAGACGTTTCATAATTTGTCGTTTTGGTTCTAGTAGGATAGCCATTAGAATCAAAGGTTTTTTCAACTTGACGCAACATTAACCCACTATTTTTTTTATATATTCGAACCCATTCTCGCTTGTGTTGATGATCGTAGCTTTTAAATTTAGACAATTGTTTGCTGTATTTGCGATTAGGTTTGTCTCCATGAGTTAATTGTTCGGTGTAGTAATTGCCTAATTTTCGGGCAGGATTATACTCAAAAGCATAATGCGTACGAGGAGCAAAACCTGTATCTACTTTCATGTAATTATACCGATCTTGGCGAATGAGAATCGCATTGGTATCAAAAACACTTTCTTTTATCATAGATAAGCTAGGGGCATCATTCTTGTATTTATACGTGGTGTGTACAATAGTTTGCACACGATCCAGGTTCCTTTTTGATTGCCCTTGAATAGTATTTAAACAAAAAAAGTAACTGATTAGAATAAGGAGAGAAGTAAAATAATGGATGTTCATAAAGGACTATTGGTTTAAAACAAGAATATCTGCCAACTAAGAAAGTTGACAGATATAAACTATTTTATTTGTTTGTGAGAATTTTATTTTTCATAAAACGAGCCCTTAATCATTAGGGAAGTACTCATAAGTGTAATGATCTTCTCTTACAGGTTTATCGTTCTTTATATAAACGAGTTTAGATACATTTCCCCATTCGTCATACTCTTTTATGGTTTCCTCTTTGATCTCTTTTTCTTTATCCACTTTCAGCAATTTGATTTGATTACCATAATCGTCGTACGTGTATTGGGTTACCGTAATTACTTTGTCATTGAAACTTTGAGAAGTAACTAAAATATTGCCATAAGGATCGTATTCGGTGTTGGTTACAAAGATGTCGGCATCGTTGTTTTTAGGCACTGAATTTTTGCTCGTCCGTTTTTCAAGACGTTCTTGCTTCTTTTTCACTTCTTCCAAACTAAGTACCTGTCTTTTGTTTTGACGTGTCGTACGAATGATTACACTGTCTCTGTATTCATTATAAAAGTGGCTTTCTAATTTTCCTTCAATAAACGTTTTCCATTCTATGACATAGTTCTTACTAAAGAAACGGATGTCTTTACGGAATTCTTTGCCATTAATCTTTTCTGTTGTAATAGATTGTGTCAAGTCACCATCACTATTACGTTTATAACTGCTCTGAATTTCTTTACGAGGCTCTTTGTAATTATCCACCCAGAGTAGCGATTTATTAATTTCGTTCTGCTTGTTATAATACCAAATTTTGCCTTTGATTTGCTTCCCATCTGTATCAAAGAACTTTTCTTGTTCTTTTTGTCCAGCACTATTGTACTCTAACAAGTAAGTCACTGCTACAGACGTTTTTTGACCGTTATCATACTTAATTTGTTCTATTTTACTTTTGTTGTTGTACTCATCCCAATAGATTTTTGATTCTGCTTGAAGAATCCCTTTTCCATTGTATTTTAAGGTGTTCTGGTGCCGACCTTTAGGATCGTAACTCAACTTTTCTTGAAAGGTGAGTTCCATCTTGTCTTCTTTGTTGATTTCAGACTCTTCCATAAGGGAGAGCTTGTTAAATAGATTGAATTCTTTTTTTACTTGAGAAGCCAAGGCCATTTTTCCATCTTTATTGACTAGATATTGTTGATGCAGAATCGATTTGACTTGTAGTTTTTGTGCATTTATACTGAACGAGAAGCAAGTACTTAGTAAAAGCGTTAGTATAAAAATTGTAGATTTTTCTTTGTGCATAGCCCTTAGAGCAATTTAGATTAAGAATAAAAAAATGTGTTTTTATTTCCATGTACAAGAAGGATACCAAGTTGTTTTTTTTAACATTCTTTTAATCCTTAATATGGAGGGAAGTCGCAACTCCTATACTACAGTCGGTAATATTCATAACTGTATAAATGCTGCTGCACTTCCTTTTCATTATGGAAAATCATCTTTTTTGTTGGATTATTGTGCAAGTCATACTCGTACTGAATTTCATCGGTATCCCGTGATATTTTGTCATGTGTTTTTTCAGAGATGAGTTGCCCTTTGTCATTATAAAAATAATAGACGACCTCAGAAACCTGGTTGTATGTTCGAGTGATTTTTTTTGATGGAAAACCAAACTTATTCGTCTTGTAAGTGACGGCTTTATACGGTGTATGAGGAATGTTTTCTAATGGATTTCTCTTGGCATCGTCGTATTCTAAGACCACTTTTTGTTCTGGAATAGGAGGAGGGATCGCGTACTCTTTTATAATTGCCGTTGTATCTCTAGTAGCAGCTGTAAACTGGTTAATAATACGACCATTTTTATATTTGATCCAGTCAATGATAGCATTGTTTTTAAATAACTTAACATCCTTCAACCTGTTTTTCCCATCTTGAGAGAGCAAGGTTGATTGTATAATTTGCCCTTTATCATTGTATTGATTTTCAAGGCTAATCGTCTTTTTAACTAATTTAGCGTTCCGATAGGTGTACGTCCAATCTACAGCAGATAACAATTCACCCGTACTGGAATAATTTCGTTTTTGCTCACTAAGTTGATTGTCCTCTTTGTCATAGGTCTTACTCAAAATAACATGCCCGTCTTCATCATACTCCAGCGTGGTATACGTTGATTTAGATGGATCAGAATAGTCCGTGTGTCGTATTTTTATAACACGATCTGTTCCCTTATATTCATTCTCTTCACTCCATATCAAGGCATTGTCTCGATTGTAAACCATACTACCAATATAAAGCCCTTCTACATTATACTTGATAATCTTTAGCTTTTCTAAGGCTGTATTCCCTTGTTCCGTTTCCGTATACTCGGCTTGTTCTATAACTTCACCATGAATATTATACTTCGTTTCAGTATGTTGTTGAAGCATACTTTGTTCGCCTTTGAGCTTGAAGTTTTTGTGAATTTGGGTTTTTATCTGCGGTTTAGGCGATTTAGTTGACGGATAGGCTTGAAAGCTCGCCAATACCCCAAAAAGTATCGGCAGCAGAATAAATAGAAATAACCTAATAGTATTTTTAAAAATAGGTGTAGTCATAGGTATATTTAAAAATTAGTTTTTCGTCTTCGTAAACGACCTTTTTTAGTATATTATTGTTGCTGTCATACTCCAGTACTTCTTTGTTCTTACTGGTTTCTTTTCCTTCATGATAAGAAACTTCTTTCGTTTCTGTAAGGTTAGAGTTTTTGTCATAAGAATAAGTGGTGACCTTTGTGATTTCTTCGCCAGCCAATTGAGTCGTTTTGATTTTATTTCCTTTGTCATCAAATTCATCTTCATTGGTCCACATACCAAAGCCACCAAAACCGCTGCCACCGCTACTGCCACCAAACTCCATTAAGACTCTATTTTGTCCAGCTTTGTAGGAAGCTTTGGCACCACCAAAATTACTGATTTGTTCACCATTTTTATACTTAAGGTGTTCTTTTATTTTGTTTCGTTGAAACGTAATTAAATCTTTATAGGTATCTTTTCCATCTTTGACTAGTTTTTCTGAGGAAGCTAAAAAACCTTCTTGTGTATAGGCTGTTTTTTTTGTCTCCATGTATTTTTTACCATCAGGAAGCACTTCCCACTTTTTGTAATAGGTCTCTTCATTATCACTATTGTATTTATAAACCTCTTCACCAACTTTGCGATTATCGGTATTCGTCAGCGTGATTTTTTCATATTTACCCGCAGGAGTATAACTAAACATTTTGGTATATTGTTGTTTCGGTGCTTTGATGTAGTCTACAAATTCCTCTTTAATAGTCAATTTACTCTTATTGGAAATAAAAGCTTTTGTTTTCATGATGGGATCACCCATTTCATCAAACGTAGAAATTTCATCGGTTCTAAAGTTTTGTTGCCACTCTTGATTTCTAATCTTATTTTGAACGAGTTCACCAATTGGATTTGCCAAATGAAGTTCCAACTTAATCATTCGTTTTTTTTCATCAAAGGTTTTGATTTCTTTTTTTGTAATAATTAAATCCGAATCTTTAGATTGCTCAGGGAGTCGTTCAAAAGATTTGAATTCGACTGTTTTTATTTTAGCATCTTGTGCTTGTAAAGTACCTGATAATGCAAAAGCTATAAATAGCAAAAACGGCATTATTAGTGTATTTTTCATAATTGTATCAATTTATTTTTCAATAAATAGTAACTGTTAAACGCCTATTTAATACAACTCAGTGTAGGGGGCTAAGTGATTAAGTAGTTGAAATAAGGTCTACAGTGCTATCTTTTTCATTTAGATTAAAGTGTAATTCGGCACTACTTATAAACTTGCTTCATGAGAAATCCGAACGAAGCGATCTCAAGTAAGCAACAAAGGTTTAGCGGACAAAAGATGCCCTATTTTAGTGTTAATTATTTTTGTCCACCTACTTAAGCAGGGTGAAATAAAATAGCATGCAGTAATTTATGTTAATACTCCGTTGATTTTTTAGTTTTTCTATGAAAAACATAAAAAAGCATCTTGCATTAGTTTGATTATCAGCTTTTTAATACTTTAGTAATTGAAAAGTCATCTTGCTGATAATCAAACTAATACGATTTTTCAACGGAGTAATGTT
>CACVAQ010000171.1 GCA_902727865.1 uncultured Aureispira sp.
TTCCTAAGTCTAACTTTAAAATACGTTTTGTTGTTTCTAAAACCTTAAAACGTTCATCAGCTCGTTGTCCCAAAACCCAAAGAATTGCCCCTTTTTTATCACACAACAACCAAGTAGCATCTTTGTCAAAACGATTCATTTTAATATCCTTAAAAAATTTACTCAACTTCTTCTTTTTACCTTGCATTCCTAACGGATAGAACACATCCCCATCTTTCCAGTGGCGCAAATGCAGGGGGAAATTCAGTTGATCTAGATCCAAGTAAATCCTATTGGAGTTTGTTTTTAAGTTTGATTTTTGTTTTAAAATTTCCCATTGAAATGCTACATTTTCAATGTCAATCGTTCCCTTTGTATGCGTGTCGATGTTTTTATTAAGACCCTCTAGATTGTATTTAGACGCATTGTTGCTGGAAATTGGGCTGACGATCCAATGCGTTCGATCTCTTAATAATTGATGTGTTTTGCTAGTGTATAAGGCGCCCGATTCTTCGGCTCTTCTATTATAAATATACTGAATTTTAGAAGACTTAAATTGATAGGCTTGTAGAATTTCGTACAACAAACTCAATGGGGAAGGAGCTTTGGAAACGCCTTCAATCTCAATCCAAAGGCTCGTACCTTTTTGAGTGACGGTTTCTTTTTTTAGCTGTTGAATGGCATAATCGTATAGGGCTTCGGTTTCTCGAAACCGCAAGAAATTTTCTTCAAAGGTTTGCTCCAAATTAGGATTGATGCGCTGTAATTGAGGCACGACCAAATGCCGCAAAGCGTTCCTGGTATACTTCGTGCTGCTGTTCGAGCTGTCTTCTCTATACTCAAAATTACCCTTCTGAATATACGCCTCAATATCGGCACGGGTACTAAAAAGCAGTGGACGAATCAATAGGCCATTTTTAGGCAAAATGCCATGTAGTCCACGAATGCCACAGCCCATTGTCAAATTGATAAGCAGTGTTTCTATGGAATCGTTGTGGTGGTGTCCAACCGCAATATATTGATAATCGTTTGTTTTGCGAATGCCTTCTAGCCATTCATAACGCAAATCTCTAGCGGCTACTTGAATGCTTTTTTTTGTTAAGGCTGCTTCTTTTTTGGTCTCAAAGGAAACTTGATAGAAAGGAACCTTCATTTGTTGGGCCAAGTCTTGAACAAATTGAGCATCGGCATCGGATTCTTGGGCTCTTAATTGAAAATTGCAATGGGCTATACCAAATTTAACCCCTGCTTTTTTGCAGAGTTGCACCAAGGCAACCGAGTCCATGCCGCCACTTACAGCGATTAAAATTCGATCTCTAGAGAGCCTAAATAATTCTTGTTGTTGAATGTAGGTGATAAAGTTGGATAACATAGGGCTTTATTTTTATTAAACTATAGTTGCTAAGATACTCAAAAAAACAATCTATCTAAGCCTTCGCCCAAGTTTGGTAGGTCCACTAATGCTTCGTAAATATCCCGTTCGTCCTCCCGTTCAAAATAAAGAATAGAAAAATTGTTTTGATAAACATCTAAGGTGTTTTTTCCTTGTTGGACTTCTCGCTCAATTGCCAAATAAGGATATTTTGAAATTTCATTCCACTTATGTTCAATCAAAAATAAAACGGTATAATCCAAAACAGGCACCAGGTATTTGCTTGTCGTTAATAATAAAAAATCTTGAGAGGCGATCAGTTCTAATTGAGCAAATGCTTGGTTAAATGTAAAGCCTAATTGCGTGCGTAGGAGCGTTAATGCTAGGAAATTATTCGTAGCGTCTTTACTGTTAATAAGGTCCTTAATTTTTGTAGGAATGTGTTTGTTGTTCATGCAAACAATGTATTAGGATGGGGCCGACAGCGGTGTTTCTGTTGGTGGAATGGGAGTCGGTCTGAAATAGCGTGTCGTCCAAAAAGCAGAAAGTAGTGCCGTAGCCAAAATGAGTAGAATATACAGGGGCTCGGTCTGCCAGTCGTTGAACAAAATAAGTCCGATAGGCATAAAAATAAGTCGAATGATTTCAGAAACCAACAACCAAGGTTTTGATTCTAAAATACCACTAAGGTTGACAATCGTATGCCAAAGAAAAGCTGCTCCAATCCAACGCTCAAAAGTCGTCCAAGTAGAATCTCCATTAATAATAGACAACATCATGACTAAACAAATCAGTAAATGTAGGATCAAATAGGTTTTGGAGTGTTTGAACATAACAGATTGATACCGTACTTGATTCTCTAGCGTGATTTCTTCGTTGGGAACGTATTCGGGCAAGCCACGAGGTTGCCAGGTTAAGGGCATAAACCAAATGCGTATTTTGTCCCACCAATAGGGCGCTGCAAGGGCTGTTTGCCAAAGTGTATTATAATAATGAAAATTGATTTTGATTGGATTCCAAGATTTAGGGCCATTGTACATTCCATAGACGACTTTGTCGGTTTCTTCTTCAAACGTTCCAAATATTCGATCCCAAATAATTAAAAATTCTGCGTAGTTTTTATCCAAATATTTTAAATTAACCCCGTGATGGACTCGGTGGTGCGATGGGGTATTAAAAAAGAACTCAATCCATCTCCAAAATTTAGGCAATACTTCGGTATGATGCCAATAGCCAATAAATAAGTGGACGCCTGTCATCATATAAATATCAAAAGGCTCAAATCCAATAATGGTTAAGGGCCAGAAAAAGAAGAAGGACATCAATCGCTGTGTAATGCTGGCTCGTAGCCCAACCATTAAGTTCATCTCTTCGGCAGAATGATGAGGCGAATGGGCAGCCCACATAATATTAACTTCGTGCCCCCAACGATGGACCCAATAGAAAATAAAATCAATGCCTAATAAGAGTATTAGCCAATTGTACCAATGTTCGGCATCCATTGGAATGCTGAGCCAATGAAACTGTTCCCACAAATAACCATACGTAAAATACACGGCTACGGCAACCAATACATTGGTGCTTTGGTTGCCCATTGCAGTACAAAAATTAGCAATGGATTCTTGAAAGGTAAAGTAATCTTTGCGTGCCAACCAGCAATAAATTAATTCTAAAATAACCAAACCAACAGCCAAAGGCGTCAAGAGGCTGTAGATGTTTTTTTCTTCATTGGAAATCGTTGGAGCTTGCCCAAAATCGGTCAGGTAATATACAATCAAGAGGATGGATAAGACAGAGAACCATAGGAAGTGTGCCGTTCTTAGCATAGTCGGAATGTTATTGTATGTTTATTTCGGCTCTACTTTCGTCTGTGCATCTGTTAGGAGCACTAGATAAACGTGCCCCTTTGCCTGTCAAAGAATGAAAGTTATTTTTCTTAAAATTGAACATCTGCACTAGAAAGCCAAGTGCGAATTTCTGAAATATGAGCCGCTGAAATTGGATTGTTAAACAAATAAAGCCCTGTTAAATTATTGAGTTGACCGATGCTTTTGGGTAGGTGAGTAATTTTATTGTTCGGCATTTCTATTAGGCGAAGTTTACTTAAATTGCCAATGTTTTCAGGCAAACTAGTGAGTTGATTGTTCTGAAGGTGTAAACCTTGCAACTGCGTTAAGTTGCCAATGCTCTCAGGAAGGCTCCCTAATTGATTGTATTCAATTTTTATAAGTTCTAGATTTGCTAACTGCCCAAATGTTTCAGGAAGGCTCGTTAATTTTCCTTCTTTGACATACAAGCGCTTTAAGCCAACCATATTATGTATATTGTTGGGCAGGCTAGTAATGGTTGTATTGTCCAGAATCAATTCCTCCAAATTCTGGTGTTGCGTTACGGCATTAGGCAACTCGGTCATTAAAGCCAAACTTAAATCTAGTTTTTTAAGGCTCTTGAGTTGTGCAAAGCTAGGAGGCAAGTTATCGAGTTTTAGACCAGCTAGCTCTAAGGTGGACAACTTATTAAAATTAAGAAAGATCGGAATACACTGTAGCAGTTGAAGTTGGGTATGCCCTATGTATAATTCTTCTAAATTGGAAAGTAGTTTAAAACCAGTGGGAAGATTTTTGATTGGGTTGCCACTGAAATTGAGCTTCCAGAGGGTAGATAGTGCGCCAATGTTTTCTGGTAAAACTTGGATGCTGTTGTAAGCAACTTCCAAAATTTGGAGTTCAGGAAGCGTTGTTAGTACTTCTGGTAAGGCAATAAATTTATTGTCTCGAATGTCCAATAGTTTGAGATTGACCAGTCGCTCTGTGCCTCTAGGTAAAACTTTGATATTGTTGTATCGTAAATAAACTTCCTCTAAGTTTTTTAATTTGTTAAAACTTTTGGGTAGCGACTCCAATTGGTTTTTGTTGGCCTGCAAAATTTGCAAATTCAAACACTTTCCAATTCCTTCGGGAAGTGCTGGCAATTCATTGCCATCTAGATAAAGTACTTGTAACTTGGTTAGTTTATGAATATCTTTTAATTCAGTTAACCGTTGGGATCTCAAGTCCAAGACATAGACAAATTCGGGGCTGGCAGTAGCCGCTTTCAAAGAGGTATAGGTTTGAGTTTGGGATAGTTCTTCAGGACTCAACAAGTATTGGGCCTGAAGAGAAAAGGACATCGTCTGGAAAATAATAAAAAGGTAAATATATCTCATTAAATTGTGATTTGGTTACTACTACAAATACCAAAATGTATCGCTAATATATTTATAATAATCTGTCTGCAACGAACGAATAATTTGCTTTAAGTTTGTAGTAACTTAGAATCCTAAGAATTGTTCCAAATTTGAATAATGGGGATCTTGATGATAAATAAAAGTACAAAAAAAACATCAAAAAAACACTAAAAACCTTGCTAGAGTTGAATTTTACTACAGATTAAGAAGATGTTAAAATTTATTAACGGGTAATAAAAACATCAAACAAAAAATCTTTATTTCATTTATTTTACATAGTATTTCTATATTTTGTGTTTTATGTACTCTTTATCACTAGACATTCTAGATAAAAAATCAATCAATGAATCAAAAATTTGCAAACGACATTCAATCTGGCTTAAGTGTTGCTGAAAAGTCAATTCCTTATACCTATTTTTATAATGAGCGAGGCTCGTGGTTGTTTCAGCAAATCATGCAACTGCCTGAGTACTATTTAACAGGATGTGAGATCTCGATTTTAGATACTTACAAAGATGAGTTGCTAGATTGTTTTAAAGCGAAGAAGAAACGGTTTAATTTAGTAGATTTGGGGGCAGGGGATGCTTCTAAAACTAAGTGTTTGCTACAAAATTATGTAGAAAAAGGCGTTGAATTTACCTATACTCCAGTTGATTTGTCAACGTCTATTTTATCCGCTTTGTCCGAAAGTTTGGATGCTGCTTACCCTGATCTTAGGCATCAAGCAATAAATAAGGATTATTGGGAGGCGATGGATGATTTGAAACAGAATAGTTCTAAAAGTGAACGAAAGATTGTCCTGTTTTTAGGTGCTAATATAGGTAATTTTACCTATAAGGAGAGTGTCGATTTTTTGACAACGCTTAAGAGTTATTTAAATCCAGGCGATCAAGTGTTGATTGGGTTTGATTTGAAAAAACGTCCAGAAATTATTTACAAAGCATATCTAGATTCTAAAGGGATTACAGCTGCTTTTAATCTTAATTTACTACATCGAATCAATCAAGAGTTAGGCGGGGATTTTAAGACCAATTATTTTAGGTTTTATCCTTATTACAACCCTCAAACAGGAGAATTGAGAAGTCATTTGGTGAGCCAAAAAGATCAAACGGTAAAAATTGAGGCCTTGAACCTAGAGGTGAAATTTGAGCAATGGGAGTCTATTCATACTGAAATTTCTAAAAAACACACCATCAAGGAGATCGAAAATTTGGCTGCCGCAGCAGGATTTACGGTCAAGAAACACTTTTTGGATAGTAAGGCTTATTTTGTAGATTCTTTATTAGAGGTTTAGCTGGCAATATTTTGATGAATGATAAAGAGGTAAATTGAGCTGTTGTTTTGAAAATGGTTTATGATTGAAATTAAAAGTGTATGGCTATGAACAAGAACTAATTTCTGAGACTATATCTCAAAAAGTAAATGTTAAGGTTCTATCGAATCATCTTATATTCTGAATACTTTTTGTAACTTATTCATGAATAAACGATCAGTTATCATGCGATTGAGCTGCTTGTTGATTTCAATCATTCTTTGGGATGTAGCACTATAGCTTTAATGAAAAAGACGCTCTTGTAAAGGCTGTTAAAAAAAAAAAACATTAGCTCGCTTCGCTCATGAGAAGAGTTGTCCGAAAGGATTAGAAAGACAGCTTTTCGATAGTAAAAGGTTCATTACATAAAGAGCCTTTTTTAACAAAGTACTAAAAGCTCGATGTGAGCTGTTTTATTACTCCGTTGAAAACCAGAAGGAAGCGAACTAAAGTGCAGCGCTCA
>CACVAQ010000172.1:0-2650 GCA_902727865.1 uncultured Aureispira sp.
GCTACTTCGTGGTCGTGGAATTTTTAGATTAAGTCACTTTCATTTTGAACTCAATATGATCTACCTTTTCTCCAAATTGACCTAATTCAATAAAACGAGTGACTCCAGAACCAGATTGTCCAACCAATTCTTTTGCCTTAGCCGCATAAGCGCCTCTATTTTGTTTAGGAACAACATCTATTGCATATCCAGGAACGTGCTTACTAATCAAAGTCCCTTTAGTTTTATCTCTTTTTTCTAAGAAATCGGCAAATTTTTGGATGTTATCTCCTGCCGCACGTCTACCTGCTGCTAACTCTGCTCCTCCTTTATATAAACCTTCCATTTGTTTAACGCTATAATATTGTATCATAACCCTTGCTTGGTGATAATACGTTCTTAAAGAACTGGTTACTGTAGCGCCTGTATTTCCAGAAGCAGCCAAGATACTTTTTAATAAATACTCTGCCTCTTTATTTAATTTTACGGCATTACTACCATAACTGATCGTAACCGTATTGGCATTAGGATGAGAAAAATATTTTCCACTAGGTTTAAATGGTGGCGGAACCGTCCCTGCGGCTAGCGCCTTAAAGGTATTTTTCCCTGGTTCAATCAAACCATCAGGGCTTTTCATTCCCATTCTACTTTGAATAGAGATAATCGCATTAATAGTTTCGTTGCCAATTTTTCCGTCAACGCCTACAGCCTCTTGATTCTTAACCAACATTTCTTGGATAATTTGTACATCTACGGCTTGATTAGCCCCTTTTCTTCCTACAGACTGTTCAATTTTTGTTCCTGGAGCGCTAGGAGTTCCAGCAGTCGTGTCATCCTCTCCCGTTTCAGTTGTGTCACTAGTGTCCTCCCCAACCAAAGCTGCAATTGTCGCTTTACCTGGCTCGATCAAACCGTCTGGGGCACCCATATTGAGTCCTGCTTGAAAACGCTTAATCGCATTGATTGTATTATTCCCTATCTTTCCATCAACTTTTAAACTTTCTCCTTTTTTGTTTAATAATTCTTGAACCAAACTTACATCTCCTGCTTCATTCTTACCACCTTTTCCTACTGACTTCTTGATCGTATCTTGACCAGAAACTTCGTCTGTTGTATCTGGTACGTCACCTGAATCCGTATTTATAGGATCGGTATTCGTATCATTGTTAGTATCGGTATTTGTATCTGTTTCAGAGTTGCTCTCTTCTCCTTGAACTCCTGCGACAGCTTTACGATACGCCGCATCGGGGTCCATTCCAGCCGCAATATTTTTTTTGTATTCCTCTTTTGCTTCATCTAAAGTGGCTAAAAAATCTTCTGCGGTAATGTGTGCGCTATTTCCTCCCGTACCATCATAATGGCTTTTTCCCGTATCAGGACGAGCAATCGAAGCCCATTCCTGAGCACCAGCAATCCCTGCTGCTTTAGCACTCCCTGCACCTTGAATATAGGCACGAATGGCTGGGCGTTTTTTGCCTAATAAATAATCACTAAAGAGGTATTCTTGTGTTGTTGCATCAAACTTAGTCGAATGATCAAGATCTAGTTTTTCTACCCCTTCCTTTAAGGTCGTTGGAATCATTTGATATTTCCCAACAGCAAACAAGGTTTTAGGATCTGATTTAGGTAGTTTTTGATCTGCCATAATCTCAGCAAGTGTCATTGTAATCAAGGATCTAGGACCTGCTGGACCTAAAATACTATTGCCCTTTGTGCCTCTATTATAAGCATTGTACCCTGCTGCACCACTCTCTCCACCTTGGATAATAGAACTAATTCCAGTTGACGGAGGACCAACGGGAATTTCACCCAACAACCCTTTCATTGTGCTTTTCCCTGGGCTAATTAAACCATCTGGACGAAACCCTAAGCGGCTTTGAAACATTTTAATGATTCGGATGGTCTTTTTGCCTATTTTCCCATCTTCCTCTAAGTTATAACTATTCTTGTTTAATAGTTCTTGAATTGTAAGAACATCTTGCTCTTTGTTTTTTCCGCCTTTTCCAACCGAAGCCGAAATAGAACGCCTTCCACTACTTGGTGGCGAGGAACTAGCAGGAGCAGCAGTAGGAGGCGTTCCACTCCCTTCTGAAGCATTTTTTTTCACTTCGGATAAAAAGCCATTAAACTCTTTTAACTGTTCTGCAACTTTATTGTGTTTTGAAGTATCGTGAGGGTTATCGTGAATTTTCATAAATTTCTCAATAGCCGCCTGAATTTTCAGGAATTCTTTTGCTAGTTCTTTGGATAATGGCATGGTTTATTGTTTTAAAGTTATTATTCGTAAGGGCTTGGGGGAATCTCCCTGCGTGCATAAAACACAGGATTTAACTTAGCGCCCTTAATATCTAAAATTATCGTATTAAATATAAGTATTTTTTTTCTAAAAAACAAATGGAAAAACCTTTCTATCTCAAGGGCTAGCTTTTTGATTCAAAAACTTTGTCGCATTTATTCCTTACGTTCTTTTGCAACCCGAACTATGTATTCACAAAGGGGCACAAGCACGCAGTAGCAGCCGAGCTAAATAAATCCTGTGGATTTTAAATATAGGCTATCTTTTAAGTTAATACTCCGTTGATTAGCTGCGCTGCTACTTAGCTACGCTGCTACTCCGTGGTCGTGGTCGTGAGCCTTTGTTAATACGAAAAGTCGCTACGCTTAGTTCGGG
>CACVAQ010000172.1:2750-6286 GCA_902727865.1 uncultured Aureispira sp.
TTTCCAACGGAGTAATGTTAAGTAGAAAGAAAACCTTACCTCAATTCTTCTAAGATAATTTGTTCAATTTCATTCAGAGCCTTGACCGATTCTTTCATAAAAGGCAACAAAGGCCAAACATGCGGCATTTTTTCTCCTAGAATAACATTTAAAGCAACCCCTTCGGCTTTCATTTTGTCCCGCCCTAATTTTTGGTCTGGATACAAAACATCGTATTCTCCCATAAATAAATCTACTGGTGGAAAGCCTTTAAAAGAACCATAAAGAGGAGACAACAGCGGGTCGGTAAGCGCTAAATCTCCTTGACACATTTCCCTAGCAGACTGAATTCCTTTTTTGCTCAACATACAATCCAAAGGGTCTATTGCATCGATCTCTGGATTGGTCAAAACGCCATCAAAAACAGGGCAAATCGCAATCAATCGCTTGGGCAAAGGCAAGCCTTTTGCAACTAATCGTTGCGTCAATGTAAGTATAAGATTCCCTCCTGCTGAATCTCCCATCACAATAATATTAGACGCAGGATATATTTCTAAAGCCTTGGCATAAACGGCATCTATATTTTGAGTCATTTCCAAAATTTTTGACTCTGGTGCTTTAGGGTAATCCAACATCCAAGCCGTGATGCCCGTATTTTTGGCCAACCTTGTCAAGCTATCCCAACTCAACATATTGGGACCACTCACAAAAGCTCCTCCAGGACAATAGAACAATAAAAATAGATCGTTTTTATTCTTTTGAGGCTCAACAGTTGTCACCAAAGTACGCAACACTTTAAATTGAGTACTTGAATTGCCTTTTAACATCCGTTTGGAAGGCTTGTGAATATCTTCTTTTCTTAGCTTTTTATATAAAATAGGGTTTTGCGAAAAGATTTTTTTAACGCCTTTCAAGCGCAAAAAAGTCGTTACAATATAATAGGAAAGACTAGGCATAGTAATTTTTTTAACAAAATAATAGTTCCTCCAAAATGGATGGCACCAATAACTTATTTCTTTTTAGAAGCTTTTTTTTTAGCGGCTTTTGCCAAAGGGTTGAACGCTAGACAACGCTGTACCCAATAGTCTAAATCTTCGTCCATGTCTAGTCCATCGGGTTCTATATAAACATAGCCTTTCATTCCTCGTCCTGTGAAATTCATTTCTTTGCAATACTCTTTTTCCAACGCTTCATCATATCCATCAGGTCCAATTCTAGCCATCAATTCATCTTTCACAATCCCAAAACACATCTTATCGTCCACCATAAAGCAAAGCCCCCCAAACATTTTCTTGGCATAGTAGGTTATTTTTTTTTCTACTAATACTTGTTCGATGCGTTCTGCTAACTGCTCGTTGTAAGCCATATTTTTAGTTCATTAAATAAGTAGATTAAGACAAGTTACTATTCAAAGCCGTCAATCTATTCCAATCATCAAAAGTTGCTTTTATAAGCCTGTCCTCTTTCAGTCCTTCAATGGCATTATTGGTGACATTGATTAAGAACTCTCGGTCCATCAGATAATTAAAGAATGTATTTCTATGGTCCAATTCTACCGTAGAAATAAGCTGTGAGAAAGTAGTTCCAAGCACTTCCACCTTGCTTTTATCTATTGCTGGAATCTGATCGCTGTCAATCGTTACCACTAAAATTCCTTGACCATAATTTGCACAATAATAACTCTTCGTTTCAAAAAAGCCACAAGCAAACATGCCCATTTGATGCACAAATTCTTCCTCCACATTAAAATGTCCACTATTTAAGGCATCTATATCTTCTTCCTCGCCTATTGCTCTCAATTTATAGGATTGTTGGAGCAAGTTTTCAGGCAGACCACTTTCCGTATTTGCCCAAGCACACATCCAAGAGTTGTCTTGAAAAGAGAACGAACCAATAATTTGAATCGGGAACACAAATGCTCCAAAAGTAATCGTTCCTGCTGCCATGTCCAATTGCCAAGCTTCGTTTCCAATCAGTTCGCCAAAACGAAGTTGTTTTTCAAAAGACAAACCTGCGTGTTGCTCTACTAACAATTCAAAATCTATCGTGGCTTCTTTTGTGTATTTTTTAAACTTTGTGCGATCCATTTCTATATCTTAATTTAATGCCTTGAAGTTGTTTACAGGCTGTTTTTATACGCCCCTAAGGGCACGGTTACAAATACGCCAAGCGAATATTCGTGCCACCTTGCGCTTCTACCGCCAAAGTTAAAATTAGTAAATTCTCATACGTTTCTATCCATTCCTTAGGACTTCGATTAATCTGCTCTAATTTCAACTCTTCCAAGGTATTCCTTCCTGCTTCACACTTGCCTATAAAATGCGTCAAACTATCTTTAAGTCGTGGCGTCAAAGCCCACTCTTGTTCATTTTCTTTGTCTGTAGCGTCTGCTTTATACTGTTTTTTCAAAGGAACAAGATCGGCTCTATAAGCTTCGCCCAATTGTTCTAAAAATGTTTTGGCTGTATTATCTGGATGCGTCAAATTAGAAAAAGACCAAAGATTTTGAGCCAATGTATCAGACGGCAACGTTAATTTCAAATGATCTAAATCTAAGACAACAACCGTTTTATCTTTTTTAAACTCCACCCTCAAATTGCTTGGAATTGGAGGCAATTCTATCTTCTCTACTTCTTTCCGAACTATAGGAGGCGTTTCTGTTGTTTGTTTAGCCTTTGGTAAAACCACTTCTTCGGTTTCGGAGCTTTGCATTTCCGTCTTCAATTCTGCCAATAACTCTTGCTTACTTTTAGGGACTTCCAAGGCGGTATCAGGATCATACTGTAAGCTTGCCTTTGTTTTTTGCACCTGATATTTTGCATCCTCTCTAGAATATTTCACTTCTTCTTTGGTCGCATCAAGATCGTACTTAGAAGCATCTAAATCCCGCTGCAAGGCATCGAGCAAAGCTCTTTTAGACCTTGGTGTTTCCAAATCGCTGTCCGATTCTGTACTCCAATTAGTTGGTCTATCAAGTAACACCTCTTCTGAGTCACGTTTTACAATCAAAGGAAGCTCCTCTTCTTTTGGTAATTTTTCCGAGTCGTCCAAGGCTGTTGGAGTGTCTTTTTTAGCTAATACATTCCCCCAGTTTTGGAGCTCTATTATATTTCCTTCTGGATCTTGAACATAGACAAAGGTCAACGTTCCTAAACCTTCAATAGACTTCGTAACGACACTTCCATAGGCTTTACCGCCCAAGGCTAACACCTGTTCCAAGACCTTATTTACCTCCGCCACTTCAAAAGCCAAATGTCCAAAACCTTTTCGATTGGGCAAAGGATCAGCTTGATCTTCCATTTTATCGTACTCAAAAATTTCTAAGGTAGGTCCTTTTGTCCCATAGCCAGGTAATCTTAAATGCGCTCCTTTCAGCTTCGCCTCTTTAACCCCTGTCCCTTCAGACAACCAGTCCCCTGATAAATTTCGTTGCGGCAACAGCAATTTGCACTGAAAAACTTGAATATAAAATCCTGCTAAGGCTTTCCAATCTTTGCTTATAATATTCGTATGTACGTATTTCATGTATTGTGGAAATGTATGGTAAATAATGAAGG
>CACVAQ010000173.1 GCA_902727865.1 uncultured Aureispira sp.
ATCTATGCTATTAAATAGAAGACTCTTTGATCTAAATCAAGAGGAATTTCTTATTCAGCAGCGCTTTCTTCTTGGTCTTTAACCATGTATTTGTCAAATTTAGCAAATTTCTTGTTAAACTTGTCAATACGTCCAGCAGTATCCAC
Organism: uncultured Aureispira sp.; assembly: GCA_902727865.1. Lineage (GTDB taxonomy): Bacteria > Bacteroidota > Bacteroidia > Chitinophagales > Saprospiraceae > Aureispira. Next base: position 147 of record CACVAQ010000173.1, read on the forward strand.
AAATTGCATTTTACCTGTGTAAAAAGGATGAGAAGCAGAGCTAATCTCAACTTTCACTAGTGGGTACTCAACGCCCTCTACCTCAATCTTTTCACTTGAAGGTGCAGAAGAATGCATTAAAAAAGTGGTGTCTGTAGATATGTCTCTAAAACATACCATGCGATTGCTTTCTGGATGAATATCTTTTTTCATGATAATTCTATTATTAATTTTATATTTATATTTAAGGTCACTTTGGCAATTTCGTGAATTGCAGCTACAAAAGTAATATAAAATTGAAGAATAAATAATTTTTCTTAAAAAAAATACGGTATTTCAAATAAAAAGAACCTTTACTTCTTGCACCAGCCTGCAATACTTATTCCTAGCGGCAAACTTATTCCTCTTTTGATCAAGAAATTATCAAAACATAACAAGTAATAAAACAAGGTATCTATGAATCCTGGAAGTTTTGGATGATCGACAGAAGGCGGTCTGTTTTTGTTCTTAATTCTAGAAAAAGCAATCAAGGGATACAATAAGGTATTCCAAGAATAGGTTTTCACTTCATCAAAGCTGGTGAAGAGTTCTTTAGCCATTTTTTTGTTGTACCGACGATAATGCTCTAAGGCAACATCGTGGCTACTAAATAATCCTGGTCCAGCAGGAACCGAATAAACCAAGGCCCCTCCTTTTTTGAGCACCCTATACACCTCGCTGATTGCTTTTTTGTCGTCTTCAATATGTTCAAATACATCAAAAGAAACCACAATATCAAAAAAGCCCTCTTCGTATGGCAATGCACAGGCATCTGCCAGTTTTTTTTCAAAGCAATCTTCGTCTGGAACAATCGCCAAAGCCTCAGGCAAAATATCGGTTACATAATTGTTTCCAAAGCTCTTGAGTATTTTTAAATCATCTCCCGTTCCCGTTCCAATGCTTAAAATTTTTAGCGGTTCACCACTTTTATTTTTAGAATTTTTCTCCATTAACAAACGGATCAAGCCATATTTTGCTCTAAACCAAAAGTTATCGGCAGTTTGTCCAGCTTGATAATCTTTATAATCCATGTTTATTGATTTTCATTATTTACAGTACATTTTGTTAAGATCTGAAGTTACGCAAGCACTTTTTTATGTTGCGGTTAAGTCCTAATGTATAGGACAACCTAAGTACAGTGTAACAAAAGTTATTAAGTAGTGGGTAAGTATGGTGTCAGACACTTTGAAAGTGTCTGACACCATACTTAAAAAATAGGGCATCTTTTGTCCATCTACCTACTTCAACTTCCCTTCCAATTTCAAGCGTTCTTTACGATCGTTCAACCATGTTTGACGGCTCACCGCTTTGTCGTAATCTGCTTGCATTTTTAAGGCAGGAGCATAATCGGGAAAGATACTTAAGGTAAGGTTCAACTTTTCTATTGCGGTTTTCCAATCGCCCGTAAAAGAAGCTTTCCTTGCGGTATAATAAGCTTTTAGCGCATCGTTTTTCAACTCTTTTGTCACTTGGATCGCTAAGTCATAGCCTTGAATTGGTTTTCCACCATATTTATCAAAAAGCTCTAAAGACTTCATCGACGCAGGATAATTGCCCTCCATAGCATACAATCGAGCCAAGTTATAATGTCCAAAGACATATTTGACGTTTGCGGCAACTGCTTTTTCCATGTATTCTTTTCCGCCCTCTGAATCTTTCTCTGCATTCATCTTATATAGCCCCATCATTCCCAAGCCATTAGAATAGCTATCCGAATAATTAACCAAAGATTCTAATGTTTTTTTGGCTTCAGGATAATTTCCTGTTTGTAATTGATATTGCCCCAACAGAATTAAAGCACTCTCATCTTTTGGATTATCCTTAATGACTTCTGTTAGAAGCATAATCGCTTTAGGGTAGTCTTTAGCTTTTACAGCGGCTTGCGCTTCGGCTCCTTTTTTATTAATTTCAGAACGTTTCGTAATTGCCCAAATAGCCGTTCCATCAATCTCCTTAACCTTTACTTTTTTCTCTCCTGGAGGCCACAAACCACTCTCTATAAATCCTCTATTGACAAAACGAGTCAAATAAAGACCATAATCCCATTTGTTTTTCACCCGTTCATGATAACGAGTATAAACAGGTTTTACATTTGGATAATCTGCAAAGTAATGTTTCACAGAAATGTATGCTTGTGTTGCCACAAGTACTTCTTTCCCTTCTTTTACTTCTGGCACATTGTCAACAAACCATTGACAAGCCTCTTTGGTCGAGTTCATCCAGTAATCTGTTTCACAATAATTATCTGCATTGCCTATTCCACCAAAAAATTCATTAAAATAAACATATTGATTGGGGTGACTCACCACCATCCAACGAATTGGTGAATACAAGGAAACCACCAACAAAACAGCCCCTACCATTGGAATCATTTTATTTTCTAGGTAAGTCATCAAATAGACAATAGAATAGGCTGATGTAACCACCAAAATTGGGCACACAAACAAGAAGTGACGCATTCCGTCGTATAGCGAAGAGCCTTTCATGATGGCATAAAACACTGGGAAAACACCTGTAAATAAGAGCATCAAAAACAAGCCTCTATTTTTACGATCTTTGAGCAGCGGAAAGGCAGAAAACCCAAGGCCTACTAAAATAACTGCTGGTGTTGCAATCGCAAACCATTTGATAATATAATACCAAGGCAAGAAATCGGACCAGTAATGTTCTCCATCCCAAATCATGCGAATCCCCGTAGAGAAATTAGACATTTCTGCTAAAGCCAATTGCGGGCCGCCAAATAGATCTTCTTGAGCAAACGGCCAATAGGTTAGCCCCAAAAAGTACCCTGAAATAGTAATAAGAATCAAGCTAAAAATTAACTTTAAATAATTAGATTTAGACGTAAAACAGGCAAGCATCAGTAGCAAAAACATCCCTACAAATAAATAACTTATTGGAACATTTCTACGAAGGCTAATTCCCAATCCAGCAATCATGGAGAACAGCAATATTTTCACCAAATTAAAGGAGTCTGCGCTAATCAAGCTAATTAAGTCTCCTCTACTTTTTTTATTAAAAACCAAACTAGCACCAACAAACAAAAACAAATAAGGGATCAATAGAATCCCTCCAACACGAATGTTAATTGTAATTGCTAATCCCATAATCAGCCCCAAAGAGGCTTGCAAGGAAGGTTTGGGCAAATGTCTTACAAAGTTCATCATAAAGAACAAAGACAAGACATAACCAAAGGCAAATGGAATATCTTTAGGGTTGTTCATAGAATGTCCAAACACACGTGGCGAAAGGATCATAAACACCAATGCCCAAAAAGCCACTTGCCATCGTTGCGATACAGAACGAGCCAACAAGCCTGTAAAAAGCATTAAAAGTGCGCCAATGATGGCATTAAACATATGTCGCATTTCATATACATCCCAAGAAGTAAAGACGTATTTGTGCATTTTGGCCATGTAATAATCAAACATTCCTCCATATAAATATAAATTCTTATACGTTAGCGCTTCTCCTTGTACCCCCTCGGATTCAAAGTAATTTAAGACATGTTCTCCATAGACCTTCTGCACCTCTTCATCTGCTGTAATCCCATAATCAAAACTCATATAGGGCATAATGAATAACATTGCTATAGCTAAGGCCGCAAACAAAAACCGATAGATTGGACCTTCTTTATTGGGCGATAGTTGAACGCCTTGAATCGTTTCTTTGATTGAATTGGTAAAGAAGAATTGAAATAGATTGACCAAAACAATGACGACAGATACAGCGCCCATTTTTAGCCCATCCGACCACATAGAAACTTTCGACTCGGCTACTTCTTTCCAGTGAATCGGCATTTCTACCACATCAATGTTATAGAGTTTCGCATTGTGCATCAACTCCACATCATGCGCCCAGCCTTTGACACGCATATTCTCAAACAATCGTTTTGCAATTTCTTTTGGATATAATTTAAACCCACATTGGGTATCTTTTAGATTCACCCCTGTTAGGATTTGAATCCCAAAATTGAACGTACGCCCTAAGGTTCTTCGATCATTCTTATTCGTCGTAATAACAGAATGTTCATGCTCTCTAGAAGCAATTAAAATCGTACTGTCATCAAATGTTTTTCCTTCTAAGGCATCCAACCAATCCAGCAAACTATCAGGAGTTGCCGCCATATCTGCGTCCAACGTTAGAATGTGGTCACCAGTGGCTTCTGCTACCCCCATTTTTAGGGCATTTCCTTTTCCTGCATTCTTCTCAACATCCACCACTTTGTAGCGAACGCCTTCCGTCTGCTCGCTGTCTAAGTACGTTGCATGCAATAGTGACAAGGTATCGTCACTACTTCCATCGTTGACCAAAATCACCTCATAAGGTGATTTCCAAATACCTTCAAACTTTTTGAGTGCTTCAGACATCAGCCCAATTCGGTCCACCTCATTATACAAAGGGATCACCAAAGACAATTTACCATTGTAATTGTTTTCAGAGTATTTTTTTGACTTTTTGGCTTTTTGAGCGTTTGTCTTCTTTTTATTGGCCGCCATATTCTTATTTCGGTTTAACTTATCGGTCTACTTTCTCAAACCAGTTTCTCTCGAAAACCTACTGGGTGTTTATTGAGTGTTTGAGTGTAAAATTGCTATTTTTTTATGTTCTAAAGCCTATTTTTTGTTGATTAATTCGATCCAATTGATCCTCAAAAACCCACAGAAAAATACAGCTTATAACTTATTTTTTCTTTTAAATCGTCTAAAAACGATAATCAAAATGGGAATATCAATAATTGCTTGTTTGATAATTGCCCACGAAGCACCTTTACTTTCACCAGCTTGTCTTGGCAAGTACTTTGACTTTACTTCAAGCGCCTGGTGTCCTAGGTGTATTAGCTTACTGCATATTTCAGACTCTACTAGAGAGCTATTTATTTCTAAGGTTAAATCTTGTAAAGCGCTATTTTTATAGACCTTTACCCAATTGACATCTTTGAGTTTTAGCCCAATAAACAGCCAATTTAAAACATTATTAAACAAAGACAAAATATTTCTAGATAGTGTGTAGGTCGTATTTTCTACTCGATAGAATGCTAAGATTGTTTTTGGGGGTATATTCTTATACGGAATTAACTCCGCTAAATCAAACTGTCCATCCCCTGGAACCATCACAACATTATCACCACTTGCTTGTTCATAACCAGAATGTAAGGCTTTTCCAATACCTAAATTCACTGGATGATGCACATATTTAATATTCTTATTTACGGCCACTTTCAACAAGCCTTTAATGACCGCATCGGAGCCATCCAAGCTGCCATCATTGACCAAAATGATCTCCCCTTTGTCCTTAGAAATAACCGCCAATTTAGCTTGAACATCTTCTAGTACCCGTTCAATGTTTTCTGCCTCATTATAACAGAGTACAACAATGGACCAACTTTGATTTGCAACTTCTGACAATTTAATAAACGTTTAGTATCTTGGTTATAAGTAGATGACAATCAAACTAATACAACTCAACTACACTGAGCCGTTGTTAATCCGTGAGGTCGCTACGCTTAGTTCGGGTTTTCAACGGAGTAATGAAGTCGATGGACAAAAATTAAATAAATCGAACAAATTTAGCAGGATTTCCATGTACCAACGCATTCGCAGGAACATCTTTTGTAACAACAGCACCTGCTCCAACCAGCGCATTTTCGCCAATCGTAATCCCGCCTAATATCGTCGCACTCGTCCCGATAGAAGCCCCTTTTTTAATAAACGTCTCGACCATCGTCCAGTCTTTGTCTGTTTGAGGACTGCCATCTAAGTTTGTTGCTCTAGGTATCCTATCGTTGATAAAAGAGACATTGTGCCCTACAAATACATTATCCTCGATATGTACGCCTTCACAAATGAAGGTGTGGCTTGATATTTTACAATTTTTGCCAATCGTAACGCCTCTTTGAATTTCTACAAAGGTACCAATTTTTGAACCATCGTCAATAGAACAATGATAAGCATTCACAAAACTATATATTTTAACCTCCTTGCCCACTTTTACATGATTCAGGATTTGTTTGTCGGTATCTATAACTAATTCTTTCATTTTTAATCCTAATTGATTCAACTAAGTAGATGGACAAAAATAATTAACACTAAAATAGGGCATCTTTTGTCC
>CACVAQ010000174.1:0-1362 GCA_902727865.1 uncultured Aureispira sp.
TTATATGAAAAGGCATTTTTTTTCATAAAAACACAAGCGCTATTAACAAACGTAAACACAAGCGATTGCAAATATAACATAATTACTCTACATCTCGTTCCTGCATCCACCCTAATAACTCTTTAAAACTACTTTCTAGTTCCCCCAACTGTTCCGTTTCTATTTGTCCTTTCTGTTGAGCGCACATTCTAAACACCTCAATTTCTTTCAAGTCTTGCAAGCTTTGCAAGTTCTGATAAGCGGTATTATCAATAGACGTATCCTGAGTTTTGGATTGTTCTAGTTTGATGATTTCAACAGGTTTTCCTTGAATGATTTCATCCAAGTCATTTGACAAGTCAGGTAAATAGTGCGTAGTTTCGACGATTATTTTTAACCAAGTATCTAGTTCGACCTCGTCCTCTATGTTGGACAACTTTTCTTTGATGTACTCCAAGGTTCCTTTATAAGTACGAATTTTACGTTTGAGCGGAACTTTAACAGATTGGTGCTTCACTATAGTTTTAGCCTCAAATTCTATCGTAAGAACAACTTGATCGTAGTTAAGTTCACTAAAATCCAAAGGAATTAAAGTGCCCGAATACCAAATTGGACGATTTTTATCAATTCTTTGAGGACGGTGTAAATGTCCTAACGCTACATAATCAAAGTCTTCTGAAAAGCTTTCTGCTTTAATAATACCTAGACCACCAATGCCTAGATGAATCGTATTTTTACGCTCCTCTACTCGGTCGCCACCTGCGGCATAGAGATGTCCTGTAACAATAACAGGAATATTTTTACGTTGATAGGGTTTCAAAGCCGTTTCTATTTCTTGATAATGTTGTTGAATGCCAGAACGGAGATTTTCGACCCGCTCCTCATAGGTCTCCCCAGAAATACTTTTCCGAATATCCTTGTCTCTAAGATAAGGAACCGCTCCAACAACGGCTTTTAAAGTCCCTTCTTCCTTGCCTCTGATTTCAATGATTTGAGCGGCTCTATCCTCCGAAATATGTCCAACAACGTGTACATTTAACATTTTGAGCAACTCTTTTGGTGCATCCAACATATTGGCAGAATCGTGGTTTCCAGCGACAATGACAATATCTTCACAGCAAGTATTGACCAATTGCTTTAGGAAATTAAAATACAATTTCCGAGCATAATTAGGCGGGTTGTCGGTATCAAAAATATCGCCAGCAACGATCAGTAATTCGATCTTTTCTGTGATAATATATTGGACTAACCAATGGAGTACCGCATGATGCTCTTGTTCTCTATCTCGGTGAGAAAATTTCTTTCCTAAATGCCAGTCTGCGGTGTGTAGTACTTTCATGAGTCTATATTTCGATTAATACTTTAGTTAATACTTCGTTGATT
>CACVAQ010000174.1:1462-3618 GCA_902727865.1 uncultured Aureispira sp.
AGTACCGCATGATGCTCTTGTTCTCTATCTCGGTGAGAAAATTTCTTTCCTAAATGCCAGTCTGCGGTGTGTAGTACTTTCATGAGTCTATATTTCGATTAATACTTTAGTTAATACTTCGTTGATTAGTTCACTACGTTTGTTAGCTCGCTTTGCTCGTGAGCTCACTTCGTTCGGTTCATGAGCGCTACGCTTATGTTAGCTGCGCTGCTACTGCGTGGTTGTGAGCCTATGTTAATACGTGAAGTCGCTACGCTTAGTTCGGGTTTTCAACAGAGTAATGTTTAGTTTCAAATTCATAAATAACCGCATATTTCTCTCGAGCATAGGCCATAAAATAGCTTAAATTGAGCCCTTCTCCTGTGATTCGTTGACAAAGCTCTTCAGAAGTATATTTTTGACCATGTTGATGAATATGGTAGCGGAGCCATTCCAGCAAAGGCGTCATATTTCCTTTCGCAATTTCTTCCTCCAAATTAGGGAGGTCTTCTTTTGCTTTGGAATAGAACTGAGCAGCATAAAAACTGCCTAAAGAATAGGTAGGGAAGTAGCCAAACAAACCTTCTGCCCAATGTACATCTTGCAGAATACCTTTGGTCGCATCTGGGACCTCTAGCCCTAAAAAGTCCTTGTATTTTTTATTCCAAACAAGATCCAAATTTTCTACGTCATAGGTACCATCCATCAGCCCCTTTTCAATTTCATAACGAATGAGCACATGCAAGTGATAATGAATCTCATCCGCAATCGTTCGGATATAGTTCGGCTCTAATTGGTTGATGGCCTTGTAAAATTGTTCTACCGTAATACCTTCCAATGCCTCAGGAAAACGCTCCTGCATACGTGGAAAATTAACCTTCCAATAGGCCAAACTTAAACCAACTTGGTTTTCCCACAATCTAGATTGAGATTCATGGATTCCCAAGGAAGTTGCCATGCCCAAAGGAAGCCCATATTGTTTGGAAGGAAGCCCCATTTCATACAGTGCATGCCCGCCTTCGTGGATACAACTACCAATCATTTCAAGTGGGGTATTTTCCTCTATTCTAGTCGTAATACGCACATCTTTAGAAGAAAAGGTGGTCGTAAAAGGATGCTCAGAAAGGTCTTGCCGCCCCGCCTCAAAGTCATAGCCCATCTGTGTCAGCAATTCAATGCCAAAATCCCATTGTTTTTGTTTGTCATAATGACGATTTAAAAAGGCTTTTTCGCTGGGCTGTCCTTTTACTTTAATTTCCTTGGCAAAAGCAACCAACTGTTGACGCACAGCACCAAACAAAATATCGAGTTGTGCTACGGTTGCTCCTTTTTCAAACTCATCAATCAAGGCATCGTAAGGATGTTCTTTATAACCAATCAACCTTGCTTTTTCTTTGAGCAAATCAACCATGACACGGAGTTCATTTTTGTAAAGCGTATAATCCTTTGCTTTTCGAGCGTTGAGCCAAGCCTGAAAGGCCTTGGTTTTAGCTTTAGAAAAAGCGGTCACAAATTTTATAGGTAACTTTTTTTCTTTGTTGAAAATTGCCAAGCTTAATTCGACATTTTTAGCCTCGTTTTCTGATAATGCTTGGCGATTAGCATTCAAATGCAATAACAGTTCCCCAAGTTCGGAACTGGTTGCCCATTCATGAACCGTAGCCGATAAGGTCGCAATTTGTTGCCCCCGCAAAGAGGCTCCTTTGGAAGGGGCATTGACTTCGTTGTCCCAATGCAAAAGGGCAAGCGTACTGTTTAAGTCTTGGATTTTTTGTAACTGCGCAACATACTGTTCGTATTGTTCTTTTATAATAGACATGATCTGGTCACTATTTTGAAGTAATTTAGGGGGATTATTAAACATTATTACGAATAGAATTGTATACAAGGCTATCTTGTTGGTAATCAAATTAATATAATTTAGCTACGCTGAGCCTTTGTTACTTACGTGAGGTCGCTACGCTTAGTTCGGGTTCTCCACGAAGTAATGATACATGAAAAAAACGAACAACAGATTTGTATTTATGGGATGCTCTATCTGTTGTTAAGGAATTTGTTTTATTCCATTTGTTTGGATCTCGTCAATTCAGAATCTTGGAAGGCATGTATAAGAATGCTTGCCCAACCTACGATGAAAAATAAGCCACCTATAGGGGTAATTGGACCAATAATTTTAG
>CACVAQ010000174.1:3718-6271 GCA_902727865.1 uncultured Aureispira sp.
AATTTGTTTTATTCCATTTGTTTGGATCTCGTCAATTCAGAATCTTGGAAGGCATGTATAAGAATGCTTGCCCAACCTACGATGAAAAATAAGCCACCTATAGGGGTAATTGGACCAATAATTTTAGTCCAATTTTGTAAGGACAACAATTCCTTGCAAGCCAAAAGGTAAATTGAGCCTGAGAAACAAAAGATTCCCAAGATAAAAAATACCGCCCCACGATACAACCAAATAGGCTTGGAATAGAAGCGACTCGCTAGGACTAGCACCAAAAGCGTGATGGTATGATAATAGTGGTATTGAATGCCTGTCTGATATGTTCTTAACTGACTTTCGCTTAGTTTATTGGCTAAGGCATGTGCCCCAAAAGCACCCAAAATGACGGCCAAAATTCCTAATACTGCCGAAAGGATTAAAAGTTTTTTGTACATATTTTTTCTGATCTTTAAGGTTCGTTGACTGCACAAAGTAAACGTAGAAGGCTATCTTAACGAAACCGAATTAGTACGTGGATAAAAGCGCAGTGCTTAGGAGACTAGTGAAAAAAAGCTAAGTTATTTGATGAAAATAAGTTTTTTTGATTCTTTGGTAATTTTTGCATTAATAAGAAAAAGTAAGCTTTGGGATTAAAATTTTTAGATCTTAGATCGCTTCGCTCTTAGATTTTAGATGTTAGGCCAAGGATTGATTATCAATAATTTAGTCTAAGAGTATGAGCAGGGCGAACGAGTAGGCTTGGTGTTTTACACCAAGAGGGCTGCTCGGTCTAAAATCTAGTATCTAAAATCTAAAAATCAGCTAAGAGCTATCTGGTATTTAAATATTTGGCAAAAGTTGTCAAAGAACCTTTTTTTTTAACAATAACGGAGACAAAAAATTAGGATTCTAAGGTTCCTAAACCTGGACGCGTTACTTCTGGATAGTCATCGGTACAATCGACCACCGTTGAAGGAATGTTCCCCCCAAAGCCACCATCAATGACTACATCAACGACGTTTTTATACGCTTCATAAATCTCATAAGGATCGGTTGGGTAAGGAGTAATGTCATCGTCAACATTGGTAATTGAAGTCGACATGATTGGATTGTCTAAGCCTGCAACCAACTGTGTCACAATTGGATTGTTGGGAACCCGAATACCCACATTTTTCCGATTGTTTTTAAGTAATTTAGGAACTTGATTGCTCGCTTTTAAGATGAATGTAAACGGGCCAGGAAGGTTTTTTCGCATGGCTTTGTAAACACTACTACTAAACGGTTTGGTATAAAAAGAGATGTTACTCAAATCAGAGCAAATAAAGGAAAAGTTCGCTTTCTGAGGCTTAATGCCCTTTATACGGCAAATGCGTTCCACCGCTTTGCTGTTGGTGATGTCGCAACCCAAGCCATATAAGGTATCGGTAGGGTAGATGACTAAACCTCCATTCTCAATAATTTTAGTGACCTGTTTTATTTTGCGTTTTTCTGGATTGTCGGGGTGTATTTCTAAGAATAATGCTGGCATAATACGTTAATTTTAAGGGAAACAAAATGAAACTTATCGGTTTATAAAACCATGAAAAACAGGAGTTGCAGGACCACAGAGCCAAATATCATAAAATAAATGCGCTTGATACTTAAAATGCACGTTTAATTGCCCTCCTTTTGTTTGAATAGAAACAGGAAGAGGAGCATGATCTTTCGAAAATTCCAAATGATAGGCCAGTGCAGCAGCCGTTACACCTGTTCCACAAGATAAGGTTTCATCCTCTACGCCCCGTTCATAAGTAGCGACTTCTATCTGATTTTTTGCTTGTATGGCCACAAAATTTACATTGGTCCCTTCTTTTTTATAGGTCTTATTATTACGAATCGCTTTGCCTTTTTTATAAACATCTAGCCCTTTAATTTGCGCCACAAATTCAATGTGATGCGGAGATCCCGTGTCTAGAAAAATACGGGTTGAATTGTAATGACTAGCCTTAACATCGGTCATTTTTAATTCTACATAATTTTCTTTCGTCAAAAGGGCTTCATGCGGCCCATCAACGGCTAAAAAGTAGGCTTTCTGGTCTTTTAAAATGCCTAAAAAATTAGCAAAAGCAGTAATACAACGCCCGCCATTGCCACACATACTGCTCGGATTTCCATCCGAATTGTAATACACCATTTCAAAATCAAAGCCTTCTTTCTGTTGCAACAACATCAATCCATCTGCTCCAATCCCAAATCTTCGGTCGCACCAACGAGCAATAAGATGGGGCGACAAATCTTGAATCGCCTCGGTTCTATTATCTATTAAGATAAAATCATTTCCTGTTCCTTGGTATTTGTAAAATGGAATTTGCATCGGTGCTGAATTTTATGCTGTTCGGCTAGAAAATAGGCTGTAAATGCTGGACGCAATTATAACTTGTTGCAAAAGTACAAAAAAGCGCTGCAAAATAACACAAAAAATGCATCTTACTAAGCAAGTAAAAGGAAAAAAATTAAGCTTTGGGATCTATTTGACTTTATGGCTCTTCTGAGTGGTTTTGAATACTGGAGGCTTGATCTCGCTCTTGTTTTTTTGAT
>CACVAQ010000175.1 GCA_902727865.1 uncultured Aureispira sp.
TAAATAGATTTTTTTTCTACTATTGCCCCTAAATTCTAGCCTAATTCGTTTTGTATTTCATCAAAATTATGAATGTATCTTATAAAATATTCAATCTAAAGTGTATATTTAAGTAGTTGGACAAAACTAACTGAGTACAGGACAAAAAATAATTAACCTTAAAATTAGCTACACTGCTAGGCTATGCTTTTGGTACAGAGTACCAAGCTTACGCAGTTCACTACGTTCATGTGGTGGGGCCTCTTTTGTCCTACTACTTAATTGATCGCTAAAACCTTCTAGTCATTTACGAATCTCTTTTGCATGACTTATCTAGAACTTGCTTATAAAGTATTAGAGGAAACACAACGCTTGTTGTGGGTAGATGATATATGGCGCATTGCTACGGAAAAAGGCTATACGAAAGCGGTAAAAAAAGCGTATACGAAGGAAGAAGACAATATCAATGTACTCGATGCTATTTTATATGAAGCGGTTGGCAAACACCGCCTACGACTATTAGAAAAAAAAGGACTCTACTATTTGGTAGACGCTACCAATCTACCCGCACAGATTGAAACGGCATTATATGGTCCTAGCATTAATTCTTACCAAGAATTAGTAACACACAAAAAAGTCAAACACTTCCTTCCTTCTACGCAAGGTTTTAGTGGCATGTCTTTTCTTTTCTTGTTAATCATTGGATTTCCTATTAGTCTTTGTCTGGCAGCTAATTTTCAAGGTGGCTTTTATTTAAGTGCTTCTCTTGTGATCGGCATTAGTAGTTTACTCCTTTGTTTTGCTGTGGTGTTGTTGCTTTATTTTCAATTTACGAATTGTTCGATTCGCATTCATTCTGATAGAATTAATATTTACAGGACCTTTTATCCTAAAAATAAAATCGTTTCAATCCCAATCAAGAACTTGGTTCGTATTGAAGTTACTGGCTTGGGCGCAGAGAATCAACTCAATAGTACGTTCAAAAGTTTGACGCTTACCTACCAAAACAATTTCTCCATTGCTGGAGCCGTTACAGAGCAAGAAATCGTGACTAAAAAAATCCGATGTCATGGCTATATAAACCCTAGTACATCTTATGATCCTTTCGCTATTCTTATTCGGAATTTCGAAAGTTTTGTTACCTTGAGAAAATTCTTAAAGGAAATTGCTGTTGTTTATAATATTCCTTATCAAGAAAAATAAGCTCCTATTTTAGTCCAAATAAAACAGGGATACCAAAATTTAATCTATGAAAGTCAGTCTTTTATTTTTCATCAGTTTTCTTAGTTTTAAGATGCTATTCGCTCAAAATATTGCAGGACGATGGGAAGGTTATTTAGATCATAGTGAAGGAGCTTCCGTAACCGATGGTTATAAAAACTATTGGGAACGAGGAGTTTGGAAAGAAGGAACCAAAACACATAATGTAAAGCTATCATTGCTGTTTAGCAAAAAAAAGAAGGCGTACCTTGGCGAATATTATACAGAAGATGCCGAAAAAAAGACGCATTATGCTCGCTTTGCCGTTCGGGCAACCATGGATAACAAGGGAGCCATTCATTATAAAACAACTTCCAAGATATTTGAAACCAAAAACCAACTGAATCAAGGTTTTTGTTTTAACGAAGCGCATTTGGCTTGGACAGAGGATAAAAAGTACGAATATTTAGAAGGCATTTGGAAGGGTTGGGACAATAAAAAAAAGGAATGTTCTCCTGCCCATATTTGGTTACGTCGAAAGAAACCATTCAAGGAAAATCCAGAACCAATTGTTGCTGTGGTAGAACCAATTGATACGGTTGTTGAAATGAAGACCGTTCTTCCGCCCAAACAAAAAGATACTTTGGTGCAGGAACCTTTGGTTCCAAAACCTGCCTATAGCAGTAGAAAACTGGTCGTAAAAGAAACCCTTCACGTTCCTAAAGATTCGATTTGGATCCAAGTTTCGGATTCGAATAAAGAGGATGGCGATATTATTTCTTTAGAACTTAATGGTCAATTATTAATCAAAGAATATACGCTTACTAGCCATAAAAAAAGCTTTAGAGTTCGATTGCAGCCTGGTGTGAATGTGCTTACTTTGATTGCACATAATTTAGGGGAAATTCCGCCCAATACGGCTGCCTTAGAAATAGAACGGGCGGAAGGTCAGAAACGCATCATCTTGGAATCTGATATGGACACTAGTGAGTCCATTCACATTATAAAAGAATAAACACCAAACAGGACCAAATGACAACAATGGAAGTAATTGAGGAGTTAGATATACTAATCAACCTCTTAACCGAAACAACTAATGCTATGGGGCATGTTGGCATTGCCTTGCAAGCAATGGCTGTTTCTAAAGAATATGAAATTGCCAAAGATGCTGCTGCGGCAAATCAAATGTATAATGATCCTTTTTATAATTACTTTCAGCAAGCTTCGGGCGATTTACACGCTCAATACCCTTTAAGAAAAATGGCTTTGTTGGAGGCCTTAGTCGCTTACAAACGTTATTTATCACCCCGAAGAGCTTCCAATGATTAAAGTACTTTTTGTTTGTAGTAAGAACAAATGGCGGAGCCGAACGGCAGAGACCATTTTTAAGAATACAGCGGGTCTACACGTTCGCTCGGCTGGAACGGAACGCTCGGCCCAAATTCGCTTGACTCAAAAACTCATTGAGTGGGCAGAGGTGATTTTTGTGATGGAAAACAAACACAAAACAAGGATTCAAAAAACCTTTCGAGCAGCCTTAGAAAACCAAGAATTAGTGGTCTTAGATATTCCTGACCTTTATCCTTACATGGATGAAGCTTTGATTAAACTATTGGAAGATTCTGTGGCCTATTATTTTGAGGAGGAATAAAACCGATGAATTTTTCTTCTTAATTCACGCTCTAATTCACTTGATTATTAAAGTATCTGACTAAAAAATAACGCAACGAATACTTGGCTTTATCGCTAATCTTATTATCTTGGTATATAAGTAAAGGTCTTAAATAACTACTTAGAATTGATTATACGAAAGTAATGTACTTTTTTAGGACTAACTTTGATCTATTTGGGTAACCACAACCTAAAACAAACATTATTTTTTCTACAAAAAATGATAAAAAAAACCGCATGATATTACGAATTATATGCGTCGTTTTAATAACAGTATGTTCTTTGGGATGGGCTGAAAAATCTACGGCTCAAATTGTTGACTTAAAACACGCCGTTTACGCTGAATTAGGAGGTAGTGCAGGAATTTGGTCTGTGAACTATGATCTCATGGCATTAAACATCAATAATTTCAAAATTGGTGCCCGCGTTGGGTTTGGATTTATGACCGAAGGCTATGCTGGAACAACAATCGACCTCCACATTCCCCTAACGGTTAACTTTCTGTATGCAATCAAGGAGAAACACCATGTTGAACTTGGCTTAGGGACGCAAATTGCAAGCTATGAAATCCGAAGCGTTAAAACGGCTACGGACACTGGTTTTGTCAGAAAAACGGAAACTTTGGGGAACTTTACCTTTGGATATCGTTTCCAGAATCCAGACGGAGGTTTTATGTTCAGAGTGTTCTATAGTCCGTTCTTCTATCAGGATGGTATTAATTTTCGATACGAACATTGGGCTGGCTTGAGTGTCGGTTATGCCTTTAACCGAGGAGGCAAACGCTCCTCTAAACCACAGGAGAAATAATGAAAATGAAGAATTTTATCCCCGTAGTGTTTCTTGCTTTTTTCCTCTTGATTGGAGGTTGTAAAAAAGAGGTGGATATTCCAACTTTTGGGTGTCATGATTTAGACTCTCCACGATCGAACCTCAATACAGATTATCATGATAGTACCTGTGTTTATATGTATGTCAGTGAATTTGAAATCACCTACTTTGAGGACAAGTCTTGGGACCCGCTCAATCCTTTGTTTGATGAAGCGGACATTGTCTTAAAATTTGGTGATGCCAATATGGACTCTATTTATTTTGATTCCTACAGAATTACGGATGCCGATGCAACGGAGCGACATACTTGGGTAGCGCACACTCAGTTCCAGCTAAAAAACCAACTTTATGCTTGGGAACTACACAACGAAGCGACGGTTCTATTTTTGGAATCGGATGAGCTCATGACTTCTGGTCTATTAAATCCGCTCGATTTTAAAAATGACTCCGTTATTGTAATGACTGATTCAATTCAAAATACACAAATCAAGATTAGATATGAAATTCGGTAAGATTATACTATTACTGGCATTGCTTGTATCTGCCTCGGCTCTTTCTGGATGCTTCAAAGTGAAAGAAAATTTCATCATGAAAGGGGAATGGGTGGTTAAGAAGGTAGAATTGGATGGAGGGAATACCAATTTTTTGGAGTCGATTCTGCCTCAGTACAATGAAAACACCTCTGAATACAAGATTTATTTTGGCGAAGATGGTGTCTGTAGTGGACAGTATTTTGTTAACGATACGCTGAATTATGCCATACAAGGGACTTGGGTATTACTTGATCCAACACATATGTGGATTGAAATGGATCAATATGTTAAAGGCTCTTTTGAGATTGAAGAACAAAGCACCAGTTTAATACATATGTACGCAGAGCGTAATATTGTTAAGTTTTACAATATAGGCGAAACACAGATGTTTATCATAGCAGAACGTCGATAAGGCTCTTGTTATCAATCCTTCATCGGTTGACCACTTTCAACCAAAAACAAAAAAACACTACTATATTAATCTGATTATCAAAGTAGTAAAATAAAACAAATAGGATTTACGATGGGAGAACCTTCTCCACGAAATATGAAGTTGTTTAAAATTAAGTTTATGAAATTGACACACTATTTTTCAGGTTTACTACTTCTGTTGGTCTTCTTGCAAACAACCTCTTGTAAAAAAGGAGCGCTAGAGAAAAAGCCAACATATAACTATACCTATTTCGATTATAATGAATCCATTACCATCCAATTTGAAAGTCCTGTTTCTATTGGTTTCGACATTCCGTGGATTCCACTAAGCCTTAATGACAGCTCTTCTAGTAGAGTAAGCGATCCTTTGGTAGAAACGGTTGAAGATATTCAACTTAAGAACATGAAGGTCACCTTGGAGGATGCAACGGGTACTAGTAACAAGACGTTTTACTTCCTTAGTGATTTGGATGTCTATGTTTCAAAAGGCTCGCTTCCTGAAATCAAGATTGCACACGCAAACAACATTTCAGATAATGTAGGAAGTGTCCTTTATTTAGTCCCTGAAGAAGGTGTTGTCATGGACGATTATGTTAAAAATGGAGATTATCAAATTCGCATGGATATTTCTACAAAAAATCTTCCGTCTCTCGGTACCCTAACGCTTCGTGCGGATATGGTGTTTGACGTTCGACTCATTAATGCTCAAAAATAAAAAGAATTACGTATGCACCTACAATCCTATTTTAAGATTTTAGTCTTTGCGCTTATTTGTGGTCTGTTTTTCAGTTCTTGTTATCCTGATGTTGAAGGCTGTATGGACCTTAAAGCAATCAATTTTAATCCAGAAGCGACGATTCACGATAATTCTTGTACCTATACCCTGACCCCAATTTATGGCTGTACCAATCCTCTAGCAGACAACTACAATCCTGCTGCAAATACAGACGACGGTTCTTGTATTTTCATTGGCTGTACCGATAGTCGTGCAGCAAACTACGATCCGTTTGCAAACCAAGACGATGGCTCTTGTGTTTTTGCTGGCTGTACCGATTCGACTGCTTGGAACTACAATCCGATGGCTACAATTGATGATGGTTCTTGTGATCCTGACTACCGAAACCTTATGGTTGGTGGGTATACCACGACTTCTTGTGCGCTGAACTTTACCAACAGCCTTTTTGGAGATATAGAAATTGACTCTAGTTCCACGAACGTCATTTGGTTCCGTCCATTCTTCCTTGATCTTACCGACCGTTATGCTGAAGTCAACGGAACTACTGTCACGTTTCCTTCGCAGACCTTTGGCGTTGGTGGACTGGGTACGATGACAGGTGCCTGTATCATCACATCTGATAGTACGATGGACTGTACGTTTACCTATGATGATGGACTCTTTATTAGCGGTCAGTGTTCTATAACTTATGGTTTTTAAGGCAGGTCTTTTTTAATTACCCTTGCAAAAAATGGAAGACAGCCAAGTGCTATCTTCCATTTTTTTTGTTTTTGTTGTTTGTCGCTGCGCGAGTGTTAGCAAAAAACTCAGATAGTTGACTATCTTCCTCTTTTACTCCCTTGATGGTCCAAAAAGCTAAAACATTTTACTATCCTGAGCCTACCGCT
>CACVAQ010000176.1:0-1315 GCA_902727865.1 uncultured Aureispira sp.
TTCCTTATGGATCTAAATTTCGAAAACAAAGGTACAGCTTCCTTAAATATCATACGAGTATATCTCAATGATTTTCCAAAAAATTCTATTGTTTTTAATCCCCTAACTTCTAAGCTCGATTTTGAGTAGATGGATTTATGCAGCAAGCAACGAAACGGCATTCGCTTACCAATTTATCGTTTTGGTTCTTTGACAACTCAAAGACTCCCCGCAGCTAATTTTTGCCACAGCGGACTCTTTTTCTTTTTCATAACAGTAGGTATTTGGTCGTAAGCTTTAAGCAAAAAGTCGTATTCCTAAGTCGTTTATTATCAAAATAAAATAGACGATTTTCTACTTAAAAGGTACGAGACATCCTCTATAACAGTACTGAGCGGTGCTGCTAAGTAGAGTAATAAAAAAAAGCAAGATGTCCGACACGTTAAACGTATCGGACATCTTGCGACCAACGAATCTCTATAAAAACAGCACCTTTACCTAAAAAATGCCTACCCCTCTAATAATTATGCTCCACCAAAGACTGTTTCAAAATAAAACCTTTCTCCGCCTTGATATACCAAGGCGTGCCAATACAAGCAGCGATATCACTATTCCCAGTACAAGTGCCAGGCGCACGACATTGAGTATCCAAAATCCGCATCTCTTTATACACCAAGCCTATATCTTTAGCATAAACTTCGGTTGAGAATCGACGTTCAATATTATTCGTTTTATCTACATGAACCACCTTAGCGACATCCGTATAAATAAGATTAGACAAGGTATCGACAAAACTACCTCCGATATTATCACAAACAAAATCGTCCCAATCTTTAAACATATCAATAGAACCACCACGAATTGGTACTAAGGTATCTCTTCGAATGTAGACAATGCCATCCCAACTTCGACCTTCTTGCATGGGCGACACCATTTTAATCATTCGTTGGTTGTTCTCCACTCGTTGGATTTGATTGTCCTCTATTTTTTCTGTCCAAATATTGTACAAAGCCCAAGCATCTGCACTCGTTCTTCGAAAATAACGTTTGATGATAAACGTAACATCGCCTTCCCCATCCGTTGTTTTTGATTCTGTCACTTCTTTTATTTGGTACGTAGCCGTTTGAACACTACAATTATACTCATTGTATACAATCGAATCAATTTGATACACTTTGTATTTGCCTACTTCTATAGGATAATAATCAAAATTAGCAGGCGCTAAGGTTTCGACAATACGCTCGCAAGCAAAGAACAAAATTGGCAGTAATAGAAAAAAAGAAAATTTATAAATAGAATAGGTAGGCTTTTGCATGTTAATCAATTATAGTATTAT
>CACVAQ010000176.1:1415-6255 GCA_902727865.1 uncultured Aureispira sp.
TATTTCAAACACTTTTTGTATACTTCGGAACAGATAGTATCTTGATGATACGACATCTGCTGTTTTAAGCAATTTTGTGTGCGTAAGTTGACTTATTAACGCAATAAAAAAAGTGCTTATTCTCTTAAAAATTAGCCAATTGAATTGTTTCATAATTTTCTTTTGATAGAATAGGCTATTGATACGAGAAAAAAGCCTATTTTTGTGCGATTTTAAGAATGTAATAGTTCAATTTACGCTTGTCCCCTTTCTCACAAAAAGGTTACAATCCTAATCAAAGACCATTTTAAACCACTTAAAATCAGATCGTTTTTATTTTTCTGTCCATAATTCATTTAATACTTCGTTGGATTTTTAGTTTTTTTATCAATGATTTAATTAAGCTAATAATTCAAGGCTATCTTATTAATAATCAAACTAATATAATTTCGCCACGAAGTAATGTCATCGGAATGAAAAGTATCCAAAACTTTATAAAACACTTACTTTACAAAACACTTTAATACACAAAAGATTGGCTTTAATAAAATCAATATCAGGGACAAGAGGTACTATTGGAGGTAATACAGGCGAGAACTTCACAGCACAAGACATTGTAGAAAGCACGGCTGCATACGCACAATGGGTCCTAAAGACGACTCAAAATCCATTAGTAATTGTTGGGCGAGATGCAAGAGTTTCTGGAGACATTGTGAATCAATTGGTTTGTGGAACCTTGCGAATGATGGGAATCAACGTAATGGACTTAAGTTTGTCCACCACACCAACCGTAGAAATTGCAGTAGCTCTCGAAGGTGCTGGAGGCGGGATTATCATTACAGCGAGCCACAATCCAAAACAATGGAATGCCTTAAAGTTTTTGAATAGTTCTGGAGAGTTTATTTCTGCTGCCGATGGACAAGAAATACTGGACTTCGTAGTTTCTGGCAACGTAGAATATGCCCCCCTTGATTTATTAGGAACCTACCAAAAAACGGTTGGCTACATTCAAAAACACATTGATATTATTTTTGAATTGGACTTGGTCTTGACAGAACAGGTCGTTGAAAAGCAATACAAAGTCGTTGTCGATTGTATTAATTCTACTGGGATTTTATCTATTGTGCCTCTTTTGGAGCAAATGGGCTGTGAAGTCATTGCAATCAATGATGAAATGCACGGTCGTTTTGCACACAATCCAGAGCCATTGCCGTCTAACTTAGCTTCTTTGGCTAGAGAAGTGCTTTTTCACAAAGCAGATCTAGGAATTGCCGTAGATCCAGATGTAGATCGCTTGGCTTTTGTCACCGAAACTGGTGAAATGTTTGGAGAAGAATATACCCTAGTGGCTGTTGCCGATTATATTTTGCAACATCAAAAAGGAAATACGGTATCGAACCTATCTTCTACACAAGCCTTGAACGAAATTACACTGAAACATGGTGGAACCTATACCGCTTCGTCTGTTGGGGAAGTGAATGTTGTCACTACAATGAAAGAAACCAATGCGGTTATTGGTGGAGAAGGCAACGGAGGTATTATTTACCCTGAGTTACATTATGGTAGAGATGCTTTAGTCGGTACGGCTTTATTTCTCTCCTTTATGGCTCAAACGGGTAAAGCGGTCTCACAATTGAGAAGTCAATATCCTTTTTATACTATTATCAAAGACAAAATACAACTGACACCAGAAATAAACATTGTAGAATTGTTGGACAAATTGCAAGAAAAATACAACCAATATCCACAAAACACCGTCGATGGGCTAAAAATTCACATCAACGAAAACTGGGTGCATTTGCGTCGTTCAAATACGGAACCGATCATTCGTATTTATACCGAAAGCCAATCTATTACAACAGCCGAAACCTTAGCGAACAAAATAAAAATGGACATGAGTTTAATCCTAAAAGGATCTATTTAGAATGGTTTAACCTTTTCGTTCTTTGACAAATCGTGTGGTAATCCTTTAAACCACTTTTTTTATTAGACAGTATGCCTCGTACCTTTTAAGTAGAAAGTCGTCTATTTTCTTTTGGTAATAAACGAATACGACTTTCTATTTAAAAGGTATATCCTAATTCATAGCTGTTAAACGTTAGCCTAGGCTTTCAACTCCACACGACTTGTCAAAGAACCAACCTTTTTTTAGAACCTTGCTCTTTTGAGTCCTTCGTAACAAACATATTTTCATTATCAATTTTTAAAACATTTTTCATACCGATTGTGTTATGCGTATTTATCTAGACAATGCCGCCTCTACCCCTTTATCTGATAACGTATTAGAAGCAATGCTTCCTTATCTTAAAAATAATTATGGAAACCCTTCCTCTGCCCATCAAGAAGGTCGAACGGCTCGTGCAGCGATTGAAAAAGCTCGAAAAGTTGTAGCAAACGCGGTCAAAGCTTCTTCTTTTGAAATTTTTTTCACTTCTGGCGGAACAGAAGCCAATAACACCGCAATCAAATGTGCCGTTCGTGATTTGGGCGTACAACGTATTATTTCTAGCTCGGTCGAACATTCTTGTGTACTCAATACGGCTCATCGGATGGAAGCCGAACAGGTTGAAATAGTTTTTGTTGAATTGGAGGCTACTGGGCGTGCCAATTTAGACCACTTGGAACACTTGTTAAACGATCGCTCTAAGAAAACCTTGGTTTCTTTGATGCATGCCAACAACGAAGTCGGTACTTTAAACCCTATTGACAAAATTGGAGCACTTTGTAAGCAATACAATGCTTATTTTCATACCGACACGGTACAATCTGTGGGGCATATTCCTATAGATGTTTCTAAACTAAATATTAGTTTCCTCTCTGGTTCTGCTCATAAATTACATGGCCCAAAAGGCGTTGGTTTTTTGTATGTGAACAAAGACAACCTTATTGAAGCCTACATTGATGGCGGAGGACAAGAACGAAACCTCCGCTCTGGAACAGAAAATGTAGCTGGTATTATTGGTCTGGGTAAAGCCCTAGAGCTTGCAACTACACATTTGGAAGAACATCGCATTAAAATTGAAGGTATTCGTACTTATTTTATCCAAGAACTACAGGCTAACTTTCCAGACCTGCTGATTAATGGCGATTACTCAGGAGCCTATTTGTTTACAATATTAAGTGTTGCTTTTAAGAGTAACTTGCCTGTAAACATGTTGTTATTCAAACTAGATTTAAAAGGCATCAGTGCATCAGGTGGCTCTGCTTGCCATTCTGGCTCCGTCTCCAAATCTAGGGTCATAAAAACGTTGGGAACGCCTGATGGCTATCATACCTTACGTTTTTCTTTTTCTCATTTGAATAAAAAAGAGGAAATAGATCATGTCATTGCTCAACTCAAAGAAATTATCTAATTGACGCTCCTATTTAAAGTGTTTCCTTAGATTTCAATAAGAATGCTAAAGACTTGTTTCTAAATTTTGTAATTTGGGAACAAGTCTTTTTTTTCCAGTCACAAAATTTCAATCAATGAAACGAATAACTAACTTTTGTTTAATCCTAACAACCTTCCTACTTGTTGCCTGTAATAGTGGTTCCACAGAAACGGAAACACCAGTAACGACTCCAGATAGTTCTACGACAAGTACAACAGATAGTTCTACCTTAAAAACAGCGGCAACCGATCTACTGTCCGAAAAAGCTACTGGAACCTATATTTTTGGAGATCTAGAAGGGACTTCAGGCGGGGGCTATCTAATTATAGAGCAACAAGCCGATGATTCCTTAAAGTTTGAATTGAATCTTAATATTGGTGCGCCAAACTACAGCTCTGGTAGCCTTACAGGAATGCTTAAATTAGAAGATAATGTTGCCGTATTTAAGACCACTGAATATTCTAAAGAAGAACCTTGTGCGATAACATTTACGTTTAACAAGGATAAAACAATTCTAATCAAACAAAACGAAGGCAGTTCTTTTTCTTGCGGATTTGGCAATCGTGTCTTTGCAAATGGTTTGTATACCAAACAAAAAGATGAAGCTGTTTTTGAATACGAAGGTGGATTTTAAGTCCTCGCATCAAAACGCCTATTCTTAAGGAAATAAGTATTTCCCTAAGTGCATAAGGAATATTCAAATTCAACGAATATTCCTTATTTTTATCTATCATTAGTCCTGTAATTTTTTATTCCCCTACCTTCTTTTCACTAAAAAGAACCTCTACAAAACTAAAACCCAATCTACACATAATATAAGTCATTTAACATGGAACAAACGTATGGTTTTTGGGGATTTATTCTATACTTCCTCAGTTTTTTAGGTTGTGGTGGTGGCACTTACAACGATGCCGTCTACGACGCCCCTCCTGTTATAGAAACGGAAGTAGAAGCAGAAACGCCCGCCTATAAAGTGGACTATCAGCATAGTTTAAAACAATGGCATCAAGAAAAAGAGCAGCATAAAAATGCTTACACCTACACCTTGTTTTTTGAGAATCGCAAGGCAACCTATCGTTCCTCAAAAACGGTTGTTGTCAAAAATGGATTGGTTTATTCTTGTAAGAAAATCACTTACGCTAAAAATTTTCAAACAGGAAAAATGGACCGCTTAAAAAAAGAAACTTGGAAGGAGAACCAAAAACAGCTTGGAACACATGGGGAATTTACGAAAACATTAGAAGAGCTATATGAAGATTGTAATCATCTATTGCTGGTCGATTCCAAATTAAATTCAATTGTTTTTACAATGGATGATAATCAACTTCTATCTACCTGCGGGTTTCGCCCTGTTGACTGTGCAGGAGATTGTTTTACAGGTATAACACTCCAAGATTTTAAATGGCTGAACTAAAGATTCTTACCAAATACTCAAGGATTGAATAGAATACTCAATCTGTGCTTGATTTAGTGTAGCATTATTCTTG
>CACVAQ010000177.1 GCA_902727865.1 uncultured Aureispira sp.
TCTATAAAAAACATAAAAAAGCATCTTGCATTAGTTTGATTATCAGCTTTTTAACACTTTGACAATTAAAAACTCATCTTACTGATAATCAAAGCGAAGCACTCATGCAATAAACTAATACGATTTTCCAACGGAGTAATGAGTAGACTTAAGCCGCTTAAATAAGCTTTAAGTCATATTTTTTTTAGTTCAACAAAACATCTAGTTAACAAAAGTAAGTGAATTATATTGATAATTCCTAACATCAGAATAAATATTGCTTAAATTTACACATAATTTTTATTCTATGCAAAACAAGAATTTTATACAATTTAGCAATGTATCAATTAGCCGAAATAAAATATTAATATTAAAAGACATTAATATTTCGATTCGAAAAGGCGATTTTATATACTTGCTCGGTAATACTGGCAGTGGAAAGAGTGCCTTGCTTCAGGCAATCTTTGCCCAACAATCTATTCAACAAGGAAACCTAGTAGTAGATGACATTTTAGTACACCAAATTGAGCACAATACGCGCCCTTACTTAAGGCGAAAAATTGGCCTTGTCAGCGATTCTTTTCCATTGAATAATCATCTATCGGTCGGTCAAAACCTTGAATTTGTCTTAAATGCAACGGACTGGTCTGATACAGCGAATAAGAATGCAAGGATTCGTCAAGTCTTAGAAGTCCTAAACATTTCTAGCTTAGAGCATCAACCAATAGCTCGATTAACTAAAAAGGAGTATGTTCAGGTGCTCATCGCTCGAGCATTACTCAACGCCCCCGCTATCTTATTGTTAGATGCACCTGTACAGTACTTAGATATACAAGCCGCACAAGAGGTTTTACAATTCCTCTATCAATATGCTCAAAAAAATGCAACAACGGTACTTTTGGCAACGGTAAATAATAAAATCCCTCAATTTATACCTGGCGATCAAGTCTTTTTCTGCCAAGACCATACGGTTAAGGCAATCGACTAAAAAGCAGTCCATTACTCCTAATTTCTTAGGTGTTTGCCCCTTTTTTATACGACTTGTACTTCGCCAAATCATCGAGCCTATATTCCAACTTGGAATTTATTTTTTATATTGACTCCATGCCGTGTAGCCTCCGTCCAAATCATAGATCGCTTTAAAACCTAATTCTTTGCAGATCGTACTTGCTTTTCCACTGCGACGCCCACTAGCACAAAAAATAAAAAGCGGTTGCTCTACGTCTAATTTAGACATTTCGTCTTTGAAGTTTTCGCCAAAAAAATCAATATTTACAGCAGCTCCAATCGTTCCTGTGGCAACCTCCTCTGCCGTTCGAATGTCAATTAACTGAACAGGACTTGTTCCTTGAGTTTTTTGATCAAAGTCTTTACAAGACAATAATTCCACTCCTTCTACTGGAGTAGCACTACCACAGGCAATTAATAAGGTTAAAGACAATAAGCTTACGGCAAATAAATTCAATAATTTCATTTTTTAGTTATTTTTGTTGTGTTATTATTTTTCAGTACTTAGCTACCCTTTTAAGTATAGTATTTTCAGAATTTTCTAATACTTCACTTCTATAATACAAAATTATTAAATAAAAATGGAAAAAGTGATTGCTTTAGGTTGTGACCATGCAGGCTTTGATTATAAAGAAGCTGTAAGCAACTTATTAAAAGAACGTGGATACACGATCAATGACAAGGGAACCAACTCGCTAGATTCTGTTGACTATCCTGATTTTGTACACCCTGTTGCCAACGATATTGAGGCGGGTAAAGCGGTTTATGGAATTGTGATGTGTGGTAGTGGCAACGGTGTTGCCATAACGGTTAACAAACACGCTGGAATCCGTGCGGCGCTTTGTTGGAACATAGAATTAGCTACTTTAGCTCGTCAACACAATAATGCGAATGTCTTGGCTATTCCTGTTCGTTTTGTAAGCGAAGCCTTGGCTTTGGATATGATTCGGGCCTTTTTGGATACGGACTTTGAAGGAGGTCGCCATCAGCGCAGAGTGGACAAAATTGCTCTTTAAATAAGACGGATTCTTTGACGACTCGAAAGAGGACGATCCTAATTTACTTCGTTTAGCAGGGATTTGTCCTCTACACAGATTAAAAACATTCAACCAACAATCAATCAATTATTTTATGAAGACATTAAGCATCCAATCTAAAGACAATTATATTGTTGTACAATTAGACCGAGGCAAAGCCAATGCCCTAAATCAGGAAATGGTTACGGAGTTGCGGCAGGTAATTCGTGCAACAGAAGCCGATGACAGTATTGGTGGAATCGTTTTAACAGGCAAAGCGCATTTTTTCAGTGGTGGGGTCGATTTATTAGAAGTCTATTATTACGACTCAGAAGGTATTCGCAATTTTTGGGGGTCGTTCTTGCAACTCGCTGCCGAAATGTTAGCCTTTAGCAAACCTTTAGTCGCTTCCATTACGGGACATAGCCCTGCTGGCGGATGTATTTTAGCTTGTGCTTGTGATTATCGTGTGATGGCGGAAGGTGATAAGTATCAAATTGGGCTCAATGAAATGGCCGTTGGAATTTCTCCTAGGGCAAGTATTCTACATCTTTATGCCTTTTGGATTGGGGAACACAAAGCCTATCAATATCTATTAGAAGGTTATTTGATGAAGGGCAAAGAAGCCTTGGAAATTGGATTGGTTGATGCCCTAGTTCCTTTGGATCAAACATTATTACAGGCAGAACAAAAAATACAACAGTATTTAAAATTGCCGACAACCGCTTTCCGCCAAACTAAGAAATCGCTTAAATCGGGCTTGATACACGCTATGACAGCGAACTTTGAAACAGACTTGGAGTTGTTGCATCAACAGTTAATGTCGGAAGAGAGTCGTACAATTATGGGGCAAGTGGTTCAGTTTTTGGAATCTCGAAAAAAGTAAGCACTTGTTTGGCTTTTATGCTTTGATAAATAACGAGTCCTGTTAAAAAAAATGAAGATTTGAAAATTTACTATAAAAGTTCATTTTCAAATCTTCAATTTCTCTAAAAATAGTCTATTTCAATCCAACTAGCTCATTGCTTGAATGATGTCGTATTTAGTGATAATGTGACTGATACCTGCTTTGTCGATTGTAATCACCGCCGAAGATTTTTTGTTGACGTACAAGTTCAATTTATTAATTGGCAAGCTTTCGTCTACCATCGGAAAAGGATCAACCATGATTTTTTCAATAGATTGGTCGCTGTTCTCAATTGGATTTGCCAACAAACAAGTTAACACATCGTTTTCGTTTAAAGCACCCACAATTTTACCATCTTGAAGTACTGGCATTTGAGAAATGTCATTTTCCTTCATTAATTTCAAGGCTTCTTTTACTGTTTGGTTGGCATCAATAGAGAAAAATGTTTGGTTTTCTTTTTGACCAATAATGTCTTTTACCGTCATGACATCGTCCAAAAATCCACGCTCACGCATCCACTCATCGTTAAACATTTTACCAATATAACGACTAGCATGATCGTGAAACAAAACAACCACTAAGTCATCTTCTTTCAATTCCTTAGCTAATTGTTTCACGCCAGCGATAGCTGCACCCGCAGAATTTCCAACCATAATACCTTCGACAAGCGCTAATTCACGGGTTGCCAAAGCCGCATCTTTATCTGTTACTTTCTCAAAAAGATCAATGGTTTCAAAATCTACATTTTTAGGCAAAATATCTTCTCCAATCCCCTCTGTAATGTACGGATAGATTTCATTTTCATCAAAAATACCTGTTTCGTGATATTTTTTGAAGACAGACCCGTAGGTATCTATTCCCCAAATTTTGATATTTGGATTTTTTTCTTTTAAGTATTTTCCAACACCAGAGATCGTTCCACCTGTACCAACACCCACTACAAAATGTGTAATCTGTCCTTCTGTTTGTTCCCAAATTTCAGGTCCAGTACTTTCATAATGTGCTTCACGATTCGATAAGTTATCGTATTGATTTGCCCAGTAAGAATTTGGAATTTCGTTGTTCAAACGCTCTGCGATAGAGTAATAAGAACGAGGATCATCAGGCGTTACATTGGTTGGACAGACAATTACTTCTGCTCCAACAGCACGCAACAAGTCAATCTTTTCTTTAGATTGTTTGTCACTTGTTGTAAAAATACATTTGTAGCCTTTTACCACTCCAGCAATGGCAAGTCCCATTCCTGTATTACCTGACGTACATTCAATAATTGTTCCTCCAGGCTTTAAATCGCCTCGTTTTTCAGCATCAGCAATCATTTTGAGCGCCATGCGATCCTTCACAGAATTACCAGGATTGGTTGTTTCTACTTTAGCCAACACCGTACAAGGTACGTCTTTTACAATTTTATTCAGTTTAACAAGCGGTGTATTTCCGATAGTTTCCAGAATGTTATTATAATACTTAGCCATTTTTTGTTTTTATTTTGTTAATAGTAGTTTGTTATTTAACTAATAAGTCGTTGAAATATTAGAACTTATTTGTGGGTAAGAAACACAACAAATTATTAGACAGCACAAAGGTAATAAAAGTATCCTTTGAAATCGTTTAAAAAGTATCTTAATCAATAAACTATATTAGAGATCATCAGGAATGAAATGGCATCCCTAGCCCATCAGCTTCAAAGCCTACACTGCCTTCGCCCTTAGGATACTTGGAATTTCGAAATTTTCAGCGGCTAATTTGCTTAGGCACGTTCCTTCCGTAAAATTTTATTCAATACATGAAGTCAAAAAAAACGCCTACCAGCTGGTAGGCGTTTTTTGGAGAGCAACAAACAGAACGAAAGTTGTTCCTTCTATTATTAACACAATGAAAATAGGCTATCTTATTCAAAATCAAGGATTGAAGCATCCTTTAAGCATTTTTTAAAGGGCACTATCAGCATGCTGCTTAACTTCGACCATTAAGATGGATTCACCCATTGAAATTTCTTTACCAACACGTATAGGATCTTCCATTTTAATAAGAGAACTTAACGTAATTCCTTTCATATTCTCATCAATTTCAAAAGACGCACCTAAATCAAGTTGATACATCGTAATGGCTTGATAAAGTGAACTAGATTCATCTAGTAGAAGCGCATCCAAATCTCCTGTATAAATAACAGAAAGAGACGCTCTACTATCTTCCTTTAGTGCATTCTCCATGTGTTGAGTCGACCGATTAACAAGATCATTTGTTACCGATTTAGCTTCAACCGTGTCGATCAAAGAGGCACTCATCATACCTTGGTCCAAACAAGACGTCGTCAATGTAAGGATGAAAAGTATTAGTATAAAGAAAGAATATTTTATCTGTGTAATCATGTTTAGGTTATACTTTTTTTATAAAACTTAGCTTTTGGCTTAGCTAAAAAAGACAATATTTTGATATTGTGGCACTAAGGTATTTATTTTTTTCCACTAAATTTATTTTTTCTGCCAAAAATGGTTGTTTTTAACTAAATTGAATCGCTCTTACCAATTATACCCTAATAAAACCTCTACAAACTCCGCTTCCCCTGCATAAGCGCGCACATGACAGCCTAACCAAAGTTGACTTTTAAACTGTTTGAAATAATTTTGCAGGTAGAAATTAAACCCAATTTTACTTAAAAGAACACTTCTTTGGTACTTATGTTCATTTAGGTAGACTCCAAAGCCTGTAACCAAGCCCCAATGTCCAAACAAAAACTCATGTGTTGCCGCAACAGAAAACCGAGCATAATTCAGATGTTTTAGTTCAACTGCTCCATTTTGTCGATCGAACGCATAGGGAGACGTATTGTACATATATTCTACCGACAAGCTGAGTTTACTAATTCGAGCCATCAATCGAGAAACCCCAAAAGCAATACTATAAATTGGATATTTAGGTCCTTTGGTCGCTGCGGTTTCTGTCAAGCCAAGTCCAATTTGTACAAAGGGACGAAAACTTTGATTCAAACGAGGTAGTTCAGCCATTAATTGTTGAGATACACGATCTGCAACAATTGGTTTTTGAAAACTATACTGGATGCCAACTTGGGCAAAAGGAATATTAATACCTAAATTAGGATTTGTAAACCCTGCATTGGAATAATGTGTAATCCCTCCTCCTACCTGCAAATATAGTGCCTCTAAAATGCGATATCGAAATAAGGCTCGTAAACTTACACAAGCATTAAGGTTAGAACCAATGACTATATTATCTTTATTATAAAAACTATCATGTCTTTTTGTAATCATTCCGCCTCCCCAGCCCACTCTTACCCTCATATCTAGGCGCTTCACCTTGAACACCTTGAAATCAAGGCTTGGAATAAAATAAAAGGCATTGCCTAAAATAGCCTCATTCCCTAAGGTTTGATACGCAAAGGAATACCCCACCGTCGGTTGTCCATATAAAATTGTCCATATTTTATTGGCTTGTGTGTGTTGTAATAATGTCATCTCTCCTGTGTGAGAAGAAGATTCAATTGTCGGGTATCTAGGATGAATTGGGATGTTTGTCCCATATTGATAACTCCATTCAAGCGCATATTGTTGTGCAAATACTACGGTGCCGCAAAAAAATTGAAATATTAATAAAAGTGTTTTCATGGTTATAAGTGGCTGTCTAGCATAACTGATAAGTAATATTGTACCTAAATACCCTGTAACATAAATCCCATACGACCAACGGAAGGCGCTTGCGTCCTACAATAGTTGCTTTTTTGTATTTTAGTATAACAGAAAAACAAGCCTATCCTCCAAGTCAATTGGAGCTTTTTAATAGGTTTTGGCAACATTTAACCGTCAATCGATTCTCCTTTATTGTGTCCAACTACTTACTTTTAATGGTTCTTTGACAACTCAAAAATTAGCTCCGCTGAGTCTTTGAGTTGTCAAAAAATCCTTTTAATTATCACCAGCAGCCCCTCCACCTACAAAATCATCAAAATCATCAAGGTCGTCGTCATTCTCCTCAAGAGAATCAGCATCGTCGGGGTCGTCACTTAAATATTCTGAAATTTGACGGAGTAGTTTTAGTCCCGCTTCGTTCTCCGCATCAATCCGTAAAGCCTGTTCTAATTGCACTTTTGCAAAAGCATAATCATGCATGTATTTAATTAAAAAACTTGCGTAATCTATATATAAAGTAGGATCTGTTTTTTCTGTCACAAAATACGTTTCGTAACACATAGAAACCGCTCCATAATCTTGATAAATATTTTCTAAAATGAGCACCAGTTTCCGCAGCGTTTGCGCTTGTCTAGGATCTACCTTCAATGATTTTTCATAATAAATTTTTGCTTTATCATGCTCCCCTAAATGCGTGTTGTACAAATCGCCTAAACTCGCCAACAACAAGCTACTATCCCCATGTATTTCGTGATCCAGTCCTTTTTCAAAGGTTTCTATAGCGGCATCAATATCTTTTTCATTATGCCATTGAATTTGCCCCAATAAATTTAAGGCCTCTTCTTGATATTCGTTAATATCTAAGGCGATATCAATAAATTGTCGAGCCCGTTTAATGTCTTTTAGCGCATAATGTGCTTCTGCGATTCGTACATATATTTCTGCCATAAATGGCTCCAGCTCAACTACTTTATCATAACAAGTAATCGCTCCTTTGTAATCTTCAAATATAGTTGCTTTCAAGATTCCCAACTGCAACAAGCCATAAATATGGTTTGGGTTATTTGCAATACAGTCTTCATAATACTTTAAAGCCGTTTCCATCTCATGGTCTCGTTCTGCTAAGCGACCCAAGGCATAAAGCGCCTCTTCGTTTTTGGGGGCATATTGAACAATGCCTTCAAAACAAACCTTGGCTTCTTCGACCAAATCAAACATCATGTATAGCTTTCGCCCCAAGTCAAGATAATACTCGACCCAAATCGTCGACCCGACAATAATCGGCTCATAATGTGCTTTACCTTTTATAAATTGAGCGAAATTTTCGGCTTGCAAGGACGTATAGTCTCCCATCCAAGGCATAAAATCCAGTATCGACTTGAATACACTAAACGTTGTTTCAACTTGATGCCTTTCTGCCTCTTCCAATAAGGGAGCTAAATGTGCTAAAGCTTTGTCCTTGATTTCCTCATCAGGATGGATTTGCCACAATAGAATCAAAGCATCTTTGGCTTCCTTTATAGTAGCTGCATCTAATTGATCTAATGTGCTTAATATCCTTGCATCATCAGCGTTTAATAAGGTATGTATTAACGTATTTGCCATTTTTGTTCTGATAAATTCTATAGTCTCTTGTTCCTCTAATCTTATCCTAAAAACCTACATTGGATGGATTCCCCTACAAATTTAATCTAATTAATTGTATTTTCTATAAATTCTAAGTCCTCAAAAAAAAACATTCGTTCTCTGACTCCTCCAAGCTCTCTGAGGCTAACGCACGTAAGGATAGCGCAGCTCAAGCGCTCCTACCGAACCATAGAGACAAGGTAAATGGTCTCTAAAAAGTCCTTAAGAGTTGCCTTCTACTTAAAAACGCCACTCGATTTAGCTTCCCTGAAACTAAACCTTGTCAAATAACCATAAATTTGAATTGTATTTTATCCCTAAATTACCCAAGAACCACTATGAATTTAGTACATTTGCCTATATTTAATCTTGTTATGTTTGCATTTGAACTAAATTAGACTCCAGACAAAACAACCACTCTACATACTAACGATAGCAGAATTTATCCTATGTTGCCTAAGTGCTCTTTACCCAATCTATTACCATTCTTTCGACAAGAATCTTTAAAAAAGCAGACCTCAAATGCACCATTTGGAGGGCTCTACTGTTTAAAAATGTGTCTAGTATTTGTTTTTTTTATTTCGGGAAACACCATTTTAAGTGCGCAAAAAACACCATCCAACACAAAACAAGACAGTACACAGAAGGCCGTCCAAAGTATCCCTAAACGAAGCATTATTTCTATTCCTAGATCGATCAGAAAAAAAACTACTTGGGTCGAAACAGACGATTTTGATCTTGCAAAAACCAATACAATTTCTTATTTTTCAAAGGCTTTCAAGGTAAAAAAAGATGCCTTGAGTAGAAAATATTACAACAATAACCTTTTTGACATAGCAGAGTCCGACAATCCCTTTGCCTTACCTATTGGAGATCACAAGTCGAAGCAAAAAATAAAAACCACAACAAAAACAGAAAATCAACTTGTTTTTTCAGAATTATTTGCCTTAAATGGAAATGATGACGAACAAGGAATTGCCAAATGGCTGATTTTTGTCTTGCTAGGTTTACTTTCGTTGATGTCTATAATTGTAGCGATTTACAAAAAAGAAGTGTCTAGTATTTTTCAGGCATTTATAAGTACTAGTTCAAGCCAAAATGGACAAAGAGAGCAAGCAAGCGTTTTGACCATAAACCGTTTCTCTAGTTATATCCTTTTTGTGTTGAGCATGGGTACGTTTTGCTTTTTAATCCCTCAAATTCTACTACAAGAATTTCAACTGAACACTTTTGGAGCGCTTTGCTTATTTATTTTAGGGCTTGGAGCAATTTATTTTCTCAAGCATGTTCAACTCAAAATACTATCTTACATTCTTCCCTTTCCGCAAGAAATTGAAGCCTATAGTTTTATTATCTCTAATACCAACAAAGCACTTGGTTTTATCATTGTTCCCTTACTTTTTTTGATTGCTTATACTCCCGCTACAGGGCAGATAATGTCCTTGTATTTTAGTTTTATCTTACTCAGTTTAATTTATATTTATCGGATATTAAAGGGCTTAGCAACAGCTGGAAGTATAATCTTATTTCATAAGTTCCATTTTTTTGTGTACCTTTGTGCCGTTGAAATAGCCCCGATAGTAATCTTATTGAAGATATTGTCTATTTTATAACGATAGTAAACATTAAATGTCAGTAGATTTAGAAGATAGATTAGAGAAAGTTCAGAGTATTTTGGTCACACAATTAACAACCAAAAATAACCGAACTCCATACGATAAGTTAGAAGAAAAGTTTGGTTTAAATATCGATTATCGCCCATTTACAGAGGTAAAGCCTGTTAGTTCAAAAGAATTTAGAAAGCAAAAAATTGCTTTAGAAGAGTTTACAGCAATTATTTTAACTAGTAAAAGTGCTGTAGATCATTTTTTTAGACTTTGTGATGAAATGCGCTACAAGGTTCCCACAGACTTAAAATATTTTTGTAAGTCTGAGGCGGTTGCATTGTACTTACAAAAACACATTGTTTATCGCAAACGAAAAGTGTTCTTTGGCAAACGTGTCTTGGATGACCTTAAACCTTCTTTACTTAAGCACAAAAGCAAAGATAAGTTCTTGTTGCCTTGCTCCAACTTTGGGGGACGCAATTTTGCTTCTTTCTTAGAAGAGAACGAGTTTGATTTTAAGGAATCAATCATGTATCTAGCAGCTAGTAGCGACATTTCGGACTTAGAAGATGTATTTTACGATATTTTGGTCTTTTTTAGCCCTCTAAGCTTACAATCCTTGTACGATAACTTTCCTGAATTTCAACAGAAGGAAACTAGAATTGCTGCCTTTGGCAATAGTACTGCTCAAGCTGTTTTGGATAGAGGTTTGACTCTAGACATCAAAGCTCCTGCGCCAGAATCGCCTTCTATGACAATGGCGATTGAAAAATACATTCGCAAGGTACTAAAAGCAGCTCCTACGAGAAAGTAATAAACAGAACCACTGAAAAAAAAATGTTAGATGCTTATAGCATCTAACATTTTTTTTTTACAAACGGGATCGTCTATTCAAAAGCAAAATTTATCCTAAAAAATCATTTATTTTTTCTTCTTTTTAAGTACGGCCAATCGTTCCTTTGCTTGGCTATGCAAACTTACTTGATATTGATCTGGTTTCTCTTTGAGACACATTTCATAAAACACCTTTGCCTTTTCAAACTCCTCTCTCGACTCATGAATTTTCCCTGACTGAAGGGCTGCATTACAAGCGTAGTAATAGGGTTTTTTCGTTCCTTTATCAATCGTTTCTGCATAACTCTTTAACGCATCATCGTTCTTTTTCATTTTTTGCAAAATTCTTCCCGTTCGATAGGTATACTCAATTTTTTCTTGATCTGTTTTTAAGTCCTTAGCATTACAAGCTTTCATGGCATTAAACGCCTTATCATAATAGCCGCCATCGTATAACAAACGAGCTTGAAGTAGGTCAACATTGGGCACATTTTTTTGTTTTGCTTCTTCCATTTCATTCATAGCCGTTCTATCTTGTGCGGTATTATGTTCCCCTCTTTTTTCGACCAAGGACATGTAATAACGGTACTTCGATCCATCTTTTCGTAATAAATAAATCCACGCTAATCTATGATACGCTTCTTTAATCCCATTAACACCTCTATATCTAGATAAGAAATTATTAAAGTCTTTTTCTGAATCTAAATCCAAGCGATACAGTTTACACATTCCGACCATAACATCCATGTACGGAAAATGGTAATATTCCTCCCCTTTTGGGTATTTATCCAAAATCATGATGGCCTGCTTACTTTTACCTGTTTTAATGCTTCTATTTGCCAGAATATAAGCTGCCATTGGATTCTTAGTATAATCTAATATTTCTGTATTAATAGCGCCCCATGCTTTTAAGTCACTATTCCCCATGTACAAAAGCAACATGCCATAAATCACTTGTACTTCCTCATTAAATTCAAACTCTGGGTGACGCTTACCGTGATCAATGACTTCTTCTATTTCACCCAAACCCTGTCTAATATTCCCTCGTAAACCAGCCAAGGATGCTCCCCACTGGTATTTGCCAGGTATCGCACCAACCATTGTGTGAAGGATTCCCATCGCACGTTTATTGGGCAAAAACTTAGGGAATTTTTTATCGTTTCGCTCCAACAGAACGGCTGCTTTTTTAATACTTTTAAAGGCTTCCATATTATCTTGAAACAAAGCATAAATCATCCCCCAGCGCAAATGAATATCTGCCTGTGTAAATAAAGTATATGGATCAGCCTCTGCACCTTGTTCTAGCCACAACAAGCGTTTTTCTTTCCGCTCTAGGTATTTGCCATAAATATCTTTCGGCTTACCATCTATAAAGGCATGAAAAAAGTCGATATAGTCTTCCAAATAATGTGGAATCAAGTTAAAGCTATTTTGTTTTTTCTCTTGAATCAATCGAGGAATTACGGCATTAAACTTTAAGGTCATCACATCGTGAAACATACCATCCAAATCATCATTCCATTTAAAAAAACCAGCATGATTCAATTCTTCAGGGCTTGTTTGTGCATACCCAGAAAATGTGGGGGCTAGTAGTAAAAAGCAAAGGCTATAAAAATAGTTCATTAATAAGGGATTTTTTTAACATGATTACAAATAGACATTACTCCGCTAAAAACCCGAAGCGAGCTAACAAACGTAGTGAACGAATCAACAGGGTCTTAACAAAACAAGAGTTCGGTAATTTATTGAGCCAACCAAAGTGAACTAGCCCACTTGTAGTAGTAATACAAAAGTTCTGCCGAAGAAGTGATAAGTAGCGGAAATAGGCATTTTTATTACGATAGAAATTATTCAATTTCGTTAAACCACTACTCCGTTGAAAACCCGAACTAAGCAAACTAAAGCGCAGCGCTTAGGAGCTTAGCGACTCACAAGGCGACGGCACGGATTAACAAAGGCTCCCCGTAGCTAAATCGTATTACTTTGATAAAACGTAGAAAACCTGCATAGACTACATTCGTTACAAAAAATGGACCGCCAAATCGATAGACTCCTATTCAAGGGATATCAAAAGTTATTTTTAAGCCAAAAAAAACCTCAAGGAATAAAATTCTTGAGGTTTTTTTTTATATATTTTCATCCAATTATTCTGCTGCTGCCGCCGCTGCTGCTGCTGCTTCCTCTTCTTGTTGTTCTATTTCTTCCAAAGAAGTTCGGATGTTCGCTGCGACCAAAACTCTAGCACAATGCTCACAGTTGATGATACGTTTACGTTGTCCAAGCTCTAATTGCGTTTGAGGCGGTACTTGACTAAAACAACCACCACAAGCATCCCGCTCAACAATAACAACCGCCAAGCCATTTTTATAAGTGGTTGCCAATCTATCGTATACCGCTAACAAAGCATCGTCAATTTTCTTACGAGCACGTTTTTCTTTTCTTAGAAATTTTTGCTCATCTTTTTCTGTCTTAGCAGTAATTTTTTCTAATTCTTCCTGCTTCAATGTCATGTCAGCACGCTTCTCTTCTTGTCTACCTTTAGAAGCGTCTAGCGTTGTATCCTTGTTACCCAACTTTTGTTGCGTTTCTCTGATACGTTTATTAGCAAGTTGAATATCCAACTTCTGAAGTTCTACCTCACGCGTCAAAGCTTCAAACTCACGGTTATTTTTAACATTATTTTGTTGCTTGTTGTACTTTTCAATCAAAGCTTCCGCCTCCTTGATTTTATTTTCATGCTGCACAATACTCATCTGTAAGCCTTTGTGCTCATCTTCTAATTTAGCAATCTTTTTATCTAAAGTAACAATCTCTGTTTCTAATGCACTTACTTCCAAAGGAAGTTCCCCTTGCAACTTTTTGATGTTGTTCAACTGAGTGTTGACAATTTGCAACTCATATAAGTTTTGTAACTTTTCTTCTACTGGTAAGTTAGAATTAGCATTTTTCTTTGCCATAATATTATAGATAATTTATTGGATTTGTATTTACTTGCGTACAGTGGATTGCAAAATTACGAAATTTTTGCGTTAATAACTCATAAAACAGTTCAATTGTATACTGTTCACTCTCATAATGCCCAATATCGGCAATAATTATGCGATTTTCGGCATCAAAAAACTGGTGATATTTATAATCTCCAGTAATAAATATATCGGCTTGCACTCCAAGAGCATTTCTCAGCAAGAAACTTCCTGCTCCTCCACAAAGCGCAACACGTTTAATTTCTTTTTTACACAAAGCAGTATAGCGAATACCATCTGCTTTCATATTCTGTTTTAACAGGTTCAAAAAGGCCATCGTTTCCATTGGTTCTTCTAGTTCTCCAACTAATCCCGAACCAATTTCTTGATGCACATTATCCAAAGCATAAATATCATAGGCCACCTCTTCGTAAGGATGTGCTTGTATTAAAGTTCGGATAACCGCCTGTTGCAAATAAGCAGGAAAAACAACTTCCAAGCGATGCTCTTTTTCTTCGTGTTGTGTTCCTATTTCACCTACAGTAGGGTGACAAGAATCGTTGGCTTTAAAAGAACCAATTCCTTCTGTCCTAAAGCTACACTCTGAATATTTGCCAATACTTCCTGCTCCTACAGCAAATAGCTTATTTTTGATACTTTCGGTTGCCTTAATCGGCACAAAAACAGATAACTTTTTCAACAAACCCTTCTTCGGATTAAGAATTCGAGTTTTTGTCAAGCCTAATTTTTCTGCAATTTTGCCATTGACTCCATTTTGATAAACATTATCCAAATTGGTATGCGCAACATAAATCGCAATATCATTCTTAATCGCTTTTATGATAACACGCTCTACATAGCTTTTCCCTGTAAAAGTTTTTAAGCCACTAAAAACAATTGGATGATGTGCCACCACTAAATTACAACCTTTCTGTATCGCCTCCTCTAAAACAGCTTCGATCGTATCCAAAGCAATAAGAATACCTGTTACCGCTAAATTCTTATCTCCAACAATCAACCCCGCATTGTCGTAACTCTCCTGCAAAGATCGAGGGGCAATCGACTCTAAATATTCAACTACATCTTTTATTTTCATTTTACTAATCATTCGTTCCTAAAATACCAGTCAACATATTGAAGTTGTTCTTACGAATCCAACTCATCTTCAATCAAATGTCGATCAAGGTTCAACTCTGGATTATTTAAAACCAAACAATCTCGAATACGTTCAAAGTCTGCTTCTAAATAGGTAAATAAATGCTTATAAACTCGTTTATCGTCTAAATAAATTGCTTTGTCTCTGACAACTACCCTACTTTCTTTGTAGGAATAACGCTTCGCAACCACTCCTAATCCATTTCTAAGAATCAACTCCTCATCGGTTAACTCTAGGATGGAATTATTATAAATATTGTTCAAACTTATTAACATCCAAATCGCTCCTAACCCAACTCTATATAAACTATGCGTATACCATGACAGCAGAATTAACAAAAAAGCCATGATTATATTTACTGCCAAAAACCAACTCTGATATCGAATCTTTAATGGTAGCATAATTTTTTGTTTATAGACTTGTTTTCAGCAAGCAAGTGATCGTCCAAAAATAATTTAGACGCTATTCTTAAACTAAAAAGAGGGTAACAGTTAAACTGTTACCCTTTATTTAGTTTATGCTCATACATTTAGTGTAAATTATACAACAAACATACAAGGCACTATTTTTAGTATTTCCACTTTCTGTTCACACCACCGTCACCAGCAGGCTTGTTTTGCTCTTGAGCATTATCCTCAGCAATGTAGAATTCTACCCGACGATTCATGAAATGTTCGTTTTCTTTCTTGGCATTATCAATCAAGTTCTCAGCCTCACCATTGTATTTAACAACGAAACGGCTACGATCAATACCGTATTTATTAACCAAATGATCAATACAAGTCATGGTACGATTGTACGACAACATATCGTTGTACTCTGTACTAGAACGTACATCTGTGTGACCATGAACCACAACTTTTAGTGTTGGATAACCTTTCATGACACTAGCAACATGTTGTAATTGCTCATATGCTTCTGGACGCATGTAATATTTATCCAAATCAAAATGAACCATTGGCAAGTACCAATCTTTCAACGTCCCTGTACCCGCTCCGTTTCCGTCTCCAGCACCTAGTGGATCATAGACTTCATCACCAATAACCAATGTTGGGTGTTTACCTGTTTCAGGATCCCCAGGCATTACTTTAATATCCGTTTGTGTAATTGGCTTCGGTACTTGAGCAACACCATCTTCATCTGTAGGATATCCTGGTGGAGAATAAGGCTCTTTATCTTGGCTGTTTACAACACCATCACCATCAGAATCCAAAGAACGACCTTTGCTGTCTACTTCTGTATCTGGAGGCGTGTCTTTTTCTTCATCCAACGCATCTGGCACACCGTCATTATCTGTATCACGGAACCAATCATCGTCTAATTTCTCTTTCAAATCAGCAATATCTTGCATTGGGTAAATCAAAGGATTCACAAACCATAAAGGCTGAATCGCTTTATCTTTTCTACCAATATTAAATCCTAAACGCAAACTTGTGTAATGAGGAATATCAATATTAGAAGTACGAGCTCCATTTTCTTTACGGCTTTTTCCATCAAAAAAGTCATCATCAGAAATGAAAGACTGGTGTTCTAAACCAATAGAAATACGAGGCGTAATCAAGTATTCAAATGACAAACCAACACTCACGAATGGGTTTAAAACCATACGGTCGTCGTTTTCGCCAATTGTGACTAAGTTATTCGCATTTTGTTGTGCAAGTGTTTCGTATTTTCCATCTAGAAAACCTTTCACTTCTTGCAATACAGCATCACGATCTGCTAATTTTGTAATATCATATTGTTGTCCTGCGGCACCACCACCAGCAGAGTTCGCTAACATAGTCATTTGACCAGCATACGTTTGACCATTTTCGTCCAATGCATCAATTTTTGTGCTATATAAGTTTGCACCCAAACCAAGGATTAAATTCAAACTCCATTTGTTACTTTTCTTGTGGAATTTGATGTTGTTCAAGTTAAACACCATTTGCAAAGAAAGTGCATGGTGTTGCTCAATTTTGTAGTTGGCATAAAAAGCATCACTTGTCGTGTAGTCTCCAGGAGTTACTACATTTCCAACTGAAGAAGTGATTGTAAATGGATCTACATTAGGAAATGCTTTGTAATAAGATGGCGCGTAGTTAAATCCACTTGCCTGACCAAACATATATTCTGCTTTTATTGAGAATACATATCCAATTGATTTTCTTACATGAACAGATGCTCCCCAACCAAATGAGGGTTTAACATCACCACTGACTAAGAAGCTACCTCCACCGATACCTAACTGCCACCAATCTCTTGGACGGCCAGGGAATTGGCTTTTACCTTCTTTCCAGTCAGCATGCTGTACCTGGTCTTTCTTGGTAATAAAATTGTCATCTGTTGGACGAACAGACACTTGTGCTTCAGAAGTATTCATGGAGAGCAAAAATAAGGCTCCAGCAAAAACACCTCCTAATTTGTTGATTTTTTTCATAATAGTTTTTTCTCTTTTTGGATTTAATTGGACTTAGAATTCCTTAAAATCGAATATTTTCTGTACAAATCTTAAGCCAAGAAGTCACAAATTTACATTTTTTTTTTCTCTAAAACAATAAATTATTGTACTAAGTAGCTATAAAGGCTTAATTCTATTCATTTTATAGAATTAAGCCTAATTAGTTCTTGTTCAAATATACATTAGTTCAGTAAAAACCTTGTTAGATATATACATCAAGTATTTTTCAAAAATTGACTGGTAGAATGCAACTCCATAACGTACAAGTTTATTCGTGTAATCCAAATTATCAACGTCATTTAACAGCCTATATCCCTAGCAAACTCTGAAGATAAAATAGTTCCCTAATTTACCTGATTCGTTATTCTATTTTGTATTAGTTTCTGTTCCTAAAAGTTTTTCTAAAGCGATCGTTAATGCTGTTTTTGAAATTAAAACGCTCTTAGAATCTACTTTTCGAGTATTTTCCAATGCTTGTCTAATCACTTGTGAAACATCTGAAAAAATACTTTCATCGGTCAATAAGGCATGTGGTTGCATTAAGTACGCAAATACTCTTGCCATGCCACAATTCGCAATAAAGTCAGGAATGACACTAATTCGCTCGTCTACATTTTTAGC
The DNA here is from genome assembly GCA_902727865.1 of uncultured Aureispira sp. GTDB lineage: Bacteria > Bacteroidota > Bacteroidia > Chitinophagales > Saprospiraceae > Aureispira. The sequence continues at coordinate 17,802 of CACVAQ010000177.1, forward strand.
CGTAGGGCCAAAAAACACTTGGTCATCAATAAAAGGTACATTAGCACCACAAGAAACCACTTGCAAGCCGTTTTCTATCAAAGAATCCATTTGTCCTCTAGTGACTAACTTTGATGCTGCACCAGGAATAAATACGTCGGCTTCCAAATTCCAAATTTGGGCACTTGCTTCCTCAAAAGACAGCATATTTAACGCAGACAGTTTATTACCATCTTTATTCAAATACAAACCAACCACCTCTGCAAAAGAAAGTCCTTCTGGGCTAATAATCCCTCCAGCAACATCAATAATTCCTACAATTTTAGCGCCATCTTCTGCCAAATAATAAGCAGCAGCAGCAGCCACATTTCCCCAACCCTGAATAATTACCTTTTTGTCTTTCAAGGTGGTATTGTGATACAAATCGTAGTAATGCACGACCGATTCAGCTACTCCATATCCTGTAATTAAATCAGCAACAGCTAATTTAGCTTCTATAGAAGGCGTAAATCTAGGGTCTTCTACAATTTTACTCACTCCTTGACGCAATTGCCCCAAAATTTCAATGCGATCCCCTTCATGAGATTTAAAATGTCCATTCACAATTCCCTGTTGAGGATGCCACAAGCCTAAATCCTGTGTAATTGGAATAACATCTTTAAGTTCATCTATATTCAAATCACCACCTGTTCCGTAGTAATTTTTGAGCAATGGAATAACCGCTTTGTACCAACGCTTTAGCACCTCATCTTTGCGAGGGTCGTTGGGGTCAAAATTAATTCCTGATTTTGCGCCACCAATATCCGGACCACAAACAGAGAATTTCACTTCCATTACTTTTGCTAGAGAAATCACTTCTTCTCGATTCAAGCCTTTTCGCATACGAGTACCACCTCCAGCAGCTCCACCTCTTAAAGAGTTAATTACCACCCAGCCTTTCGCAGTCGTCTCCTGATCTGTCCATTCAAAAACAATTTCAGGTTCTTGCTCTTTGTATTTTTGTAGTAGTTCCATTATATCTTATTTTTGCGTGCAAATATAGGCTATTTGGATTAAAAACTACCTTTATCTTTAAAATCTTTTTGCTAATTGATATTATCTTGTATTATTACACGTAATACTCTAAAAACAGCCTTAGTAAGTACAATTTTTTACTATAAAAATTCGCCTTTCAACGATTTATAATGATCCAGAATCTTGTCAAAAACACAGCCTCCTCGTTCCTAGAACCAACAACCTTTGAAACCTATCAATATGGGCAATCCATTCTACAATATCAAGGAGGGGCGATTGATTTAAAACCAGTTGACATTGCCATTTTTAGTTGGGGAAATGCGGAACAATACCAAGATATTCGAACCGCTCTTTATCAATTGAGCACTAATTTTAATTCTAAAAAAATCGTTGATTTAGGAGTCGTAGATCAGAACTTGGTTCCTTTAGTAGAATTAATTGATTTGCTCTTACAACAAAATGTCTTTCCTATTATTATCAGTGCAGACAATAGAGCTATTGAAGCGCAGCTAAAAGCCTATGAGCGAAAAGACGAGTTGCTCAATTTAGCTTTATTTGACAGTACAGTTCCCTACGCCTTAGAATCCCCCCCTTTATTAATCAACCGATTGCTGAAATATCATCCTCAACTATTATTTCATTTAAATTGCATTGGTGCGCAATCCTATTTAACGAATAAACAAGCCGTTGACTTTCTGGAAGATAAGTATTTTGAAGTACATCGTTTGGGAAAAATACAATCTAGGCTAGAGGAAATAGAGCCCATGGTTCGAAATGCGGATTTGACCGCCTTTAGTCTTGCCAGTATTCGGGCAGCAGATGCCCCCGCTCAAGTGTACAAAAACCCAAATGGTTTATTGGCCGTTGAAGCCTGCAAAATTATGCGTTACATCACCATGAGCGACCAAATCTCGTCCTTGTGCATCCATAGTTTTGACTCAACAGCCAGCGATCAGGCACAAACAGCCAATATGATTGCTCAGTTAATCTGGTTTGCCGTAGAAGGTTTTTTTGCTAGAACGCAGGAACTTCCTGTAGACAAAAAAGAGCTAAGGGCTTATGTTGTAGACAATAAGACGCTAGGCGTTCCCATTGCATTTTATAAAAGTTCAAAAAGTGATCGTTGGTGGTTCGAAATTCCAAAAACATTACACCCAAAACATCAATTATTGGCTTGTTCTTATCGAGACTATCAAATTGCTTGTGATGGAGATTTACCTGACCGTATTTTAAATGCGATTAATCGACTTACTTAATCAATTCTAAGACTCGAACAACTTCTATCTCTTCGTATTTTTTTTGAATCAGGGCATTTAGTGTAATCAATTGACCGGCACGCATTTTTTTTAGGCTTTTTAACATCTCTTTACTCAAGGTATTTCCTCTTGTCTCTAAGCGTAGTTCGTTTCCTTTGTGCTCTATTTTCAAAGTCAAAAAGCGAACCTCATAGGTATTACCATAATAATCTCGAACCAATAAATAACGCTTCAACAAAGGTTTTAGTTCTTCTTTGGTAATTTTATTTTGATACATTGTCCCCCAATGTATTTGGTATGTTTTTTTGTTACTTGCACTGGCTGTCGCTATTTTTTTAAACCGAATAGGCAAGGTCATCTTTGTAGCAACAGGTATTCCATCCCTTAGAGCAGGTCTAAAATCGGGCATCATACGCACGACTCGCATCGCTTCCTGTCCACAGCCTGCTCCTATATTTCGGATCAACTCCAAATGAGTAATTTTCCCTTCTGCTGTTACAGAAAAACGGACCACGACCACACCTTCCACATTTCGAGCTCTAGCGCTATCTGGGTAGACGATATTTTCATTGATAAAGGCTTGTATTTTAGGCACCGAACAAGCTTGTCGTTGTTCTTCACTAATCAAAGGGTCATCACAGCCCTCAAATAAAGGTGGAATATCTACGCTTGTTAAAATAGAAGAATCTTGCGGTTGAGCAATTAGGCTTCCTCCAAACAAAAATAAAAAAAAGGCAAATATATACTTGTTCATAGTTATCTATTCAGTGTCCATTTTGAAAACGCCCCCAAATGCTTGAATCATTGTCCCCCAAAAAGGCTATTTTCTGCTTGCTTAATAAAAAAAGAGAAAACTTACTGGACAGTAAATTTTCTCTTTTAATCCTTAAATTAGTCAACAGGTAACCCTGTAAACTTTTTTATTTTGCAGTAAATTTAACAACTAGCTCCCATTCCATTTCTGCTGTTGCGCCATCTACTTTTGCAGGCAACCAAGCTGGCATTAAATTTATGATTCGAATTACTTCTTGATCACAAGCTTCTGTTAAATTTTCAACAATAGTAATATCGGTTAGCTCACCAGAGCTTTTCACCATAAATGAAGCGACAACCTCGCCTCCTGGATTACCGTCAGGATGTTTTAGATTGCTAAAAACAAACTGCATCATTTTCATATCAGCGCAATCTACATCTGCGGGATCATCACAACCTGGAAATCTAGGTTCGTCCTCTTGGGCAGAAGCACCGTGAGCAAGTAAGACAAAAACACAAACGAGTATAGAGGAAAATATTTTTTTCATTAGAATGTTTTTTAAGCAAAAGAAGTCCTTATTTTAAAGGTACCTATTTTTTAAATAGTCAATAGAATTGTATCCATCTACATCAAAAAATCATACCATAAATGGTTTTCAGCTAAAACAAATTTAATTTTTTTTTTTGAATACTTCTAATCTTTCTATATTATTTAACCTAAAAGTTTAGTTAAAAAGTATGTAAAAGGATGAAAATATTGTTTTTTTTACTCTTTTTAGCAATTATTTTTTTTGTAGATAAACAAGACGCTCCAAAATAGAACACCTTTCTTCGTTTATTTGATCTCTAAATTCTTTTTTGCTAATCGTTTCGCTCGACGATGATAGGCTTTTTCTGAATCAAAGAGCGTATAACCTATGTAGGTCGTTAGGGCGGAATGACGAAGGGTGGACTCCTCATATACTCTAAATTTAGTTACGCCTATTTGCAAGCGAGTACCAAATCTAAATTGGTTCCAACTTCCTTCTACACCTAAGACTGCATTAATATTCCCCCAAAGACTGCCATCGCCACCATCATACAGACCAACTCCTTGTTGATAACCAATCTCTACACCTGTCTCTACTATTAGCCCCCAATTCTTTGGGAACTCCCAGTGCAAACCTCCATATATTGGTAAGGTAATATACCAGTTTTTCCAAGCAAAACCAACCAAAGGATGGTTACTTGTTCCCATCGCAACCCAGGAGCATCCAGTTGAAAACTGGAAACGTTTCCAACTATATTCGTATTCAAAGCTAAAATATTCTGCATGTAAGATTGGAAATCTATTTAATTCGTCATATAGAGGTCCTTTCTTAAATCCTTCATGCATTTGAGATTGAAGTTTGGACATTGTCCAGCCTCCATAAAGGCTTATCTTATGTTGTGCTTGAGTACTTAAGGTCAAAAAACTAAGCAGTATAATAATTAATTGTATTTTTTTCATAATCCTATTGATTGTATAAATCATTAAATACTCTATCATCTGCATAACACCCATCCCATATTGCTTTAATTCTAAGGCTTGAGATTTGGTCGTTCATGTGGCCACAAAAAGGCCCACGAACCCATACCTCATTTAGCATACTAAAACATAATCCTGGAGCAGCATTTATATTGTTTTTCTTAATAATTTGAATAGAAAAACCACAACTATAAACAGCGTAATCTTTATCTTTGTAGTACCCAATTGCCATAGCGTCAGCTCCAGCGATATAGTTTGAGCATTTCGAAGAAATACAATCGTTCCAATTATTTCCATTAGTTTGAAATTCAAAACTTAAATCAGGGTTTGCTGCCATTGTAAAACAGTTCCAATCTCCATAGCTCCAAATAACTGTATTAGGAGCTGTTTCAACAACCAGTTCAGAACCATTATAATTATCATGCTCATAAACAGTTAAAACAGGGTTACGTTGATGACTTAATTGTCCTCCTTTAATTCCTATAAATTGTTCTAAATTTCTTGGTAGGTCTTTGTTAATTTGTAACTCTTCATAAATAGCTTCAACACCTTCTAGTGCATTTGTATAAATAGACGGATTATTATAATCTATATCTGTGCCATATTTGTTCAATAGCCTAGTTCTTAATTCATCAATTCTCAAAGATACTTTAAAACGTCTTCCAATGAATGGGTTTTCATCATGCTTCTCCATATAATCATAACCATCAAACTCTGAATCAAATAAATAATAATGACCAGCAGGTTTATCTGGCAGCAAAAATGTAACAAAGTTACTAGTACCACTCAAAGCCTCCAAAGCCAAAGCATTTTCATCTTGTACTACCTCAGTAGTACTTCCGTCCACATAATAAAGTGGATAAGCCTTGCCTTGATAATGGTACACCACATCAGGTTTGGGCGTATTTCTTGCTGTTGTTTCTTGTACAGCTTCTCTAGTCGTCAGTTCAGCTTCTTTCTTGGAACAGCTAAAAACTATTGTGAGTAGCAATAAGGAACATAAAATCGTTTTCATAAAAATTTGTTTTTTAATTGTGAAATTATTTAATACAAAAAATATCAGAATCAAGTTACATTCTCCAAAAGTGCATTTGATTTAACGAATAGAATAATTAAAAATTAATTATTTTTACATAAATATATATTAAAAATAACATATTTAATTAATCAACCAACAATCATTGCATTTAAATATATTTCTATCAACATCAAAACAACAAAAAAGGTCTTCTACACTGATTTAACAGCATAGAAGACCTTTTAATTCTTAACAAGTAAGAATTAGCATTCAAATGAAGAACTTATTGTTCTACCGTTTCCAACAAAATAGAAACATTATTAGACAACACCTCTAAGAAACCTCCAGTAGTAACAAACTCAACGACTTTGTTTTCTTGGGTAGTAACTGTGATTGTGCCTTCTTTCAGAGAAGCGACAATAGGGGCGTGATTTTCTAGAATTTCTAGTTTCCCACTTGTACCTGGAGTATTGATAGCTTTTACAGCGCCACTGAATACCGTTTTCCCAGGTGTTAATATGATCAATTCCATATTAAGTATATTTGGTAATACTTTGTCGTATTTTTTAGTGTTTTAATAAAAACATAAAAACCCATCATGCAGCAGTTTAAGGATTACTGTTGTCGTGTTTTGACTAGCAAAATACATTTTACAGTTTATCAAACTGACATAATTTAGCTTCGTGGAGCCTTTGGGGTTTACACAAAGTATTGATTTGAGATCAGTCAATTTTAAAAATCAACCCATCGTATAATTTATAAAGAGATTAAGAATTGTATGTAAGATACATACAATTCTTAATTCTAATGCTTTAATTCATTGTTTACTAAGCCTCAACTTCAGCCAACATTTCTTCTCCTTTTTTGATTGCATCTTCGATAGAACCAACTAAGTTAAAGGCAGCCTCAGGATACTTATCTACTTCACCATCCATGATCATTGTAAATCCTTTGATGGTATCTTCGATATCAACCAAAACACCTTTTAGACCAGTAAACTGCTCTGCAACGTGGAACGGCTGAGACAAGAAACGCTGTACACGACGTGCACGGTGTACGATTTGGCGATCTTCTTCAGAAAGCTCTTCCATACCCAAAATTGCAATAATATCTTGCAATTCTTTGTAACGCTGTAGTGTAAAGATCACACGTTGGGCACAATTATAATGCGTTTCACCAACGATAGCTTTTGTCAAAATTTTAGACGTAGAATCCAAAGGATCTACCGCAGGGTAAATACCCAAAGAAGCCAATTTACGGTTTAGTACTGTTGTAGCATCTAAATGCGCAAATGTTGTTGCAGGCGCTGGATCCGTTAAATCATCCGCAGGCACATAAACCGCTTGTACAGATGTAATAGAACCACGTTTAGTAGAAGTAATACGCTCTTGCATCATTCCCATCTCTGTTGCCAAAGTTGGTTGGTAACCTACTGCTGAAGGCATACGTCCTAACAATGCAGATACCTCAGCACCAGCTTGTGTAAAACGGAAGATATTATCAATAAAGAATAAAATATCACGTCCTTTTGCCTCGCTTGGATCTCCATCACGGAAATGTTCTGCAATCGTCAAACCAGACAGTGCTACACGAGCACGTGCTCCAGGAGGTTCGTTCATTTGTCCAAACACCAAAGTAGCTTGAGAGCCTTCTAGTTCTTTCAAATCAACTTTAGACAAATCCCATTCCCCTTTTTCCATGCTCTCAACAAACGCTTCGCCATATCTGATTACGTTGGACTCAATCATCTCACGCAACAAATCATTTCCTTCACGAGTACGCTCCCCTACACCAGCAAATACTGATAAACCAGCATATCCTTTTGCGATGTTATTAATCAATTCCATGATTAATACCGTCTTTCCTACACCTGCACCACCAAATAGACCAATCTTTCCTCCTTTCAAATAAGGTGCGATTAAATCTACTACTTTGATACCTGTAAACAAGATTTCAGAACTTGTAGATAGTTCTTCAAATTTAGGTGGCTTACGATGAATAGAACTTTTGACAGCATTTGCATCAATTTCTTGAATACCATCAATAGTATCACCTACTACATTCAATAAACGCCCTTTGATGGCATTTGAAGTAGGCATCATAATAGGAGCACCTGTGTCTACACAAGCTAATCCTCTTTTTAGACCTTCCGTACTGTCCATTGCGATAGTACGAACGCTGTCTTCACCTAAGTGTTTTTGACATTCTAATATCAAAACTTCACCATTATCTCTGGTTACTCTAAGTGCGTTAAGAATATCTGGCAATTGGGCATTTTCTGCAGAAAAACTAACATCTACAACAGGGCCAATAATTTGTTTGATACGTCCAATATTTTGTGACATAAGTTGTGGACTTTATATTTGTGTTCGATTAATAATCTATTTCTAATTTGCGGCAAAGATAGCGCTTTATATTATTTTTCAAAATAGTTTCAAAATAAAGTTTCAAAAACTTTCAGATTATCAAGCAAAAGAAGCACAAACGACCCTAAATGCCTAGTTTCTAGTCTAAAAATATTTTTTTCTTGAATCGTTTTGTTATAAATCTTAAGGAACAAAACTCCGCTTTTGATTTTATATTCTTACCTTTAGGTAGACCGTCAAAGCCGCATTAATTTGTCTTAAATACAAGATTTCCTTTCTTCTAATTTCAGATCGGGTTATTGGAACAAATCAGCGTATTTAGCCTAAAAAAAACGACTCGCTAGTATTTTTCATACCCATGAATTTTTGTATATAAATGATACCACGTTTATTAATTTTTAGTATTTTTTTTCTAGGTTATTCTGCCCTTTCTAGTGCTCAAATCACCAAGGTTTGCATCCAATCTATTGACATTATTGGGCATAAAAAAACGAACACAGCACTCATTGAGAACGAATTGAACATTTCTGTTGGAGATTCTATTCCTTTAGAAGTTTTGATGCCTACCTTAGAACAGAACCAACGTTTCTTGGTGAATACCTTGCTTTTTAATCAAGTTACCGTAAAAATTGCCAAATGGGAAGGTCAAGCGGTTCATATTTTAATTGTCTTAAAAGAATCTTGGTATATTTTTCCTTTGCCACAATTTGAGCTGGCAGATCGAAATTTTAATGTTTGGTGGACCAGGCACCATCGAGATATTCGACGGGCAAACCTTGGCATGTGGCTAATTTGGCGCAACTTAACGGGATTCAATGACTTAGTAAAAGTAATTGTACAGTTTGGCTACACCCGCAAATTTGAATTGGATTACACGCTTCCTCCGATGGGGCGCAAACGGAAATTTGGATTCAATGTCAATGCTTTATATTCTGATAATAAAGAATGGGCGTACAACACGCTTGACAATAAATTGGTTTTTTATACCAATTTTGATATTCCTGAACGGCAATTTCAACGCATAAGAGGAGGATTAACAGGCTATTACCGTCGCACCTTATTTGAAACGCAGCGTTTGGGACTCACTTTTTTGCAACTTAGTATCGGGGATTCTATTGTTGCCTATAATCCAGACTTTTTTCTGGATCAACGCAAAACCCAACGTTCTTTTAATTTAAAATATACGTATACCTTAGACAAAAGGGACCTCCAAGTTTATCCATTAAATGGCTTTTATTTTGAAGCGACCTTGGAAAAACAAGGCTTGGGCATTTTTAAAGACATCAATCAATTGCAGCTCACCGCAAATTTTAATTATTACCTTCAAATCTGGAAATTTTTAAGCGTTTCAACCAAACTAAAAGGACGTTATAGCTTTATTCGTTCTAAGGTGCCTTATTATAATAACCAGGCTTTAGGCTTCGAGGAAAACTTAGTACGAGGGTATCAATATTATGTAATCAATGGACAAGATTATTTATTATTCCAAACCGACATCAACTTTAAGGTTTTAGATACTAAGATTCCCTTGTTCAAAAAATTTCCAGTAAATTACCTGCAAGCACTTCCTTTAAAAATACATCTTCGCTACCATATAGATTTTGGTTATGTTTGGGATCGTTTCTATGCACAAGGAAATCAACTAAGTAATACAGATTTGATTGGAACAGGGATCGGAGTCGATTTTATTTTCTATTCTTACAATATAATTGTGCAATTTGAATACACTTTTAACAAAAGTGGCGAAAAAGGCTTATATTTACGTTATCGTTTTAATTTTTAACACCCAATCCTCTATTCTATTTTGAAGATAGCCATCTATAGTCGTTTTTTAAAAAAAGATCACATTTCTTTTGTCCAAACTCTCTTTGATATTTTGGCGAAAAGAGATGCTGAATTATTTATATTCGAAGACTATTATAAAAGCTTTAAAGACCAAATCAAAATTCAACAAAAATTAGAATGGTTCAAAGAGCACGAAGATTTTAAAGCGCAGGGTATTGACTTTATGATCAGCCTAGGAGGCGATGGTACGATTCTAGACGTGGTCACTATTGTACGAGATACTGGTGTTCCAATTATGGGAATTAACCTAGGGCGATTGGGTTTTTTAGCTATGATCGAAAAAAACCGTATTGAACAAGCCTTTGATGCTATTTATAATGATAGCTACATTTTAGATCAACGCTCTATTTTGTATTTAGAATCCAGTCCTTCTATTTTTGGGGATAAGAATTTTGCCTTAAATGATTTTACCATTTTAAAGCGGGATACCTCTTCGATGGTGATTATTCATACGTATGTGAATGGTGAGTTTTTAAATTCTTATTGGGCAGATGGTATTATTGTCGCTACTCCAACAGGTTCTACTGGATATTCCTTAAGTTGTGGCGGTCCTATTATTTTTCCAAAATCGGGAAATTTTATTATCACGCCTGTAGCGCCACACAATTTGAACGTTCGCCCGATTGTTTTGTCGGACAATGCGGTCATTTCTTTTGAAGTAGAAGGACGTGCTAAAAACTTTTTGTGTACCTTAGATTCTCGTTATGAAACGATTGATACGCATTTTCAACTAGCGGTACGTAAAGCTGACTTTCATGTAAATTTAGTTCGATTTACAGACCGAAATTTCTTGTATATGATTCGAGAAAAATTAAAATGGGGAATTGATTCTCGAAATTATTAAGCTATGTTAAGTAGATGGACAAATCTTAGTAGCGTACAATAATAACGTGTAGCATTTCCTTCTTCTTTTAGGTATATATGCCTACTTTCATCCTATAATTGTCATCCTAATTTTATAAAAGAGCGAAAATAGCGCCTCTATTCACAACAAAACTGAATTTCACTTCGTTTTTAAATGTGTGCCGCTCTTTTTCATTCCTAAACACTTCTATTATAGTAATAATCTTCTACACCTCTTTAATTTATTATAAGTACAGTAAACATTATTACAAATAGTTTTGTATGTCAAAATAGCATTTTTCCATTTCTTATCGCTTCAAAAAACGCCTACCGATTGGTCGTCTTATTTTTGGAAGCTCAATAAATGAAAAAATCAGTATTTCGCCTCTATACAATTCTATTCGTAATAATGTTTAGTATTTAGTCACCATAGGACGTTCTTTTTTAAACGGCCTAGTAATTTAGGACAGATTTTTGTTACCTCAAATCTTTGTTAGAACTCTAATTGCTTAAAATAATCATCAGTGAGAAACATATTATTATTAAGTTGTATTGCTTTTTTGGCAACAACAAACACAACAAATGCTCAATATTGGGAAGTGAGCGGAATGGGTGGCACCACGCTTTATCATGGAGATTTAGCGCCTGATTTTTCAATGCAATTGCCTGGTGCGGCTGCCAGTTTTTTTGTTCGCCGCAATGTCGATCCTAGAGTTTCTTTGCGTTTTGGAGCTAGTTTTGGAAGTATTAGCGCTTCCGACAAAAATTCCTCTAATGAATACAACAACGCTAGAAACTTAAGCTTCCAATCCACCGTATTTGAAGGTTCTGTAGGTTTAGAATTTAACTTTTTGCCCTTTCATCATAGTTCTCAAAATGGAAGAAGTCGGAATCAATTTACCCCTTACTTAGTTGCAGGATTTGGTGTTTTTCATCATAACCCCAAAGCTCAATACAAAGAAAGCTTGTATGAATTGCAACCCTTAGGAACAGAAGGTCAAGCTATTGGAGAAGAATATTCGCTTGTTCAACCCGCTTTAATTATCGGTGGAGGGCTCAAAATAGACATTAACTCAGAATGGGGCATTGTGATTGAAGGCGCTACTAGGATTTTATTCTTTGATTACTTGGATGATGTTTCTGGAGAATATGCAGATGCTCGTTTGATCGCTTCGCACAGAGGCTCTTTGGCTAGTGCAGCGATTGGTTTGGCCGATCGATCTGGAGAATTAGGTCAAAACTTAGGTCGTCCTGGACGCCAACGAGGCGATTCTAACACCAACGACGGTTACACGATGTTTACGATTGGCGTTTTATATACGATGCATCAATCGAACTGTCCTTCTTGGTAGCTTAGCCTTCTAAAAGTTGGGCTATTTTTATAAAAAAAGAAAACCTTTTGGGGCAGCAATTGCCAAAAGGTTTTTTTTATGCCTTCAGACTCCGTATCTTGTAACGCAAACGAAACAGAAACACCAAATATAGATCATACCAATGCGCAAACTCTTACTAGTTGTCTTAATTTTCATATTAAGTATTGTAAGCTTAGTTCTTTTATTCAATACCTTTGTCAATACTTCCAAGCAAGATCAAATTCAAACGGCAAAGAAATTCCCCCCTTACCCAGAAGCCAATGAGCGACTCGCTAGCGTATTGCGTATTCCGACAACACTTGACAGCAGTAGCTTGAATAATTTCAATCGTTTTCATGCTAGGTTGAAACAATACTATCCAACACTTTTTAACAATCCGAATGTAGAATGGCAACATTTTGAAGGCTTAAGCTTGGTCGCCAAATGGGTCGGTCGAACGTCTGAGTTAGCACCAATTGTCTTGGTCGCAGAACAATATACTGAAGAGCCAAGTTTAGCGTCCATTCCAGACTGGAGTTTTAATCCCTTTATGGGAAAAATAGAGCAAGGCATTATTTACGGGCAAGGTACTCAAGGTGGGAAAACTGCTTTGATGGCCATGTTGGAGGTTTTTAACAAGTTGGTTGAACAAGACATTCTTCCCAATCGAACCATTTATTTTGCATTTCCTCACAATTCGGAACAAGGAGAACAGGCGATTATCAATGCCCTAAAACAAGCAAAAATTCATCCTGACTTTATTCTAAAAACAGGAGGCTTAATTAGTCAAGATATGTTGTGGGATATTACGATGCCTACGGCATTAATTGGCATTGGTGCGCCTTCTATTTCTACAATCACCCTAGAATCCAAAGATATTTCTAAGGAGGTCTTAGAGCAACAGATTCAGCAATTGCGCACTGTTCTGCCTTTTGTAAAGATCGAAGGCAATGCCGTACAACATTTCATCAAGCACCTTAGCCCCGAAATGAATTTTAGTAGACGGTTAGTCTTTTCGAATCAATGGTTGCTGAGTAATGTTCAACAAAAATGGTTGCAAAAAAATGCGTTCTCTAAAGCTACTTTTGGGCATAATATTTACACGCAAGCAACGACGGTAGACAGCTCGAATACTCGCATTACTGAATTGCAATATGTTGCACCTCATATACCAACTAATTTAGAACAATGGCTCAAAAATCATTTGCAACATCCTCAAATTAGATTATTAAAAGCACCTAAAATCCAATATACCAACCAAATATTATCTCCTGTTAACAATCGTACGTATCGGTTTATTAGCAATACCTGTAAGGAAGTTTTTTCAGACGTAATTACAGCTCCAACATTAGTTCAAACGCCTTCTAAAGTTAATTGGCAGACAACTATTGCTGCCGACATTTATTACTTCCACCCTGTCGTTTATACTTCAGATACCTGGGCACAACATCAAAAGAAAGTGGATGCTAAAATTAGTGTTAAAAACTACCAACAGATGATCCAGTTCTATTATCAGTTGATTAATAATAGTATTTAATAATACTCCGTTGCTTTTTTAGTTTTTACTTAGCTGCGCTGCTACTCCGTGGTCGTGGTCGTGCCCCTTTGTTAATACGAAAAGTCGCTACGCTTAGTTCGGGTTTTCAACGGAGTAATGATTTAAGTAAATCGAAACTAATTTTTGATTGATAAAAGGACGTGAATTATTATTTTTCGATGCCATAAACAACGACTTTCATGCCTAGAAATTCTGTATTAAAAAGAGCAGACATTCCATTCTTTTTTGCCACATGAATAGAGTCCTCATTTTCGATTTCAATGATAGAGATCAGTCGATCTGTATCAATATTTTTCAGCCCAAAAGCTTTCATCTGTTTGGCCATTTCAGTTCCGTATCCTTTTTTCCAAAACCTTGGTTTTAGAGAATAAGAAACCTCATATTCCTTTTTGCCATTTAACTCTCTAGGCAAAACACCGCCCATTCCTATAAATTCTCCACTCTCTTTTACTTCGACGGCTAAATGCCCCAAGCCTTGTTTTTCATAGCGATCCAATTGTGCTAGGACCCAATTTTCTGCAAGTACTTCTTTGCTTTTTGACCAATCTCTTATGCCTAAAAAACGGAGTCGATCATTATCTACAAAAAATTCAACCCAACTAGGGATGTCCTCTTTCGTCAATTTTCTAAAGATAAGTCGTTCGCTCTCTTGGTTGAAATAATCCATCATTTGTTTGCTTGTTTCTTTCCTAATTTAAGACAACACTTAGCCTATGATTCGTTCTTTTTATCTTAGTTGAAGCGATGTAGAGGTCCGAATTAGGTCCTCTCCTTAGCCCTGCCTCAACGCAATTATCAAGAGCTTGTCGTCAATAATTTTATGTTAGAACGTTTTTCCAGTCTCTATTTGTTTGCTTAACATAAGGCTAAGTTCCTCAAACGCTTGTTCGCTTTGAAGCAGCATACTTGGTATAGATAATTTTCCTTTAGAGTGAACTAGGACTATACTTTTGTTTTTATTGAAGGTTTCAACGTAACACTCCGTAATGTCTGCGAAATTAAGTTGAACCATTTTGCCACTAACTAAGCTTTTAGGAGCAGAGATATGATTTTTATGTATGGTAATTTCTAAATCTTTTTGAAATCGTCTATACAAAGAGGCCAGTCCTACAATAATAATACTTCGTGGGATTTTTAGTTTTTTTACCAAAAAACATAAAAACCATTTCATATTAGTTTGATTATCAATGACTTAATTGAATTAATAATTAAAAGCTATCTCATTGATAATCAAACTAATATAATTTCTCCACGAAGTAATGACAATAAGGAATATTCCAAAAAAGAGCGGGAGGCTCCATAAAAAAATAGTTGCGGATTCTGGTGATAATTCAAGTAAGTGAAAAAATACAATTCCTTTTTCATTGGTAAAAGCGATAAAGATTCCTAGACACATGAATACGATAGCGAATACGATGATAAAAATTGTTTGTGATAATTTAGGCTTA
>CACVAQ010000178.1 GCA_902727865.1 uncultured Aureispira sp.
AAGTCGTTTAGGAACAGTAAAAAAATAAGATGAACATTTGAATAATCTTTTTGCCTCAAATTTTACTAAAGAATCGAGCGTGTAGCCCGTGCCAGACCTTTGCGCCTAGCGCAAGCTTGCTCGTTCGTTACACTCATACTTCTCATCTTTAGCGAAATTTGAAACAAAAATCCAGCTTCAAATTTGTTCATCTTATTTATTGACCATTCCTTAGGTAGTCTAGTTTAGAAAGCAAAATATTGCCTCCTCTAAAGAGTGGGCAATATTTTTTTTTAGACAAAAAAATATATCTTTGCAGTATCTAATTATCTACTTAGCTGTATTTATTCAGTTTTTAGACAACCAATAACTATGAAAGTAACCGATCATTTTAAGGCTGCCAATGGGGAGACCTTGATTTCTTTTGAAATATTACCTCCACTCAAAGGAGGAAAAATTCAAAGTATTTTTGATACACTAGACCCATTAATGGAGTTTAATCCTCCTTTTATTGATGTAACCTACCACCGAGAAGAATTTATTTACAAAAAACGTTCGAGTGGTTATTATGAAAAAGTAGCCATGCGAAAACGTCCAGGGACTGTTGGGATTTGTGCTGCAATTATGCATCGTTATGGTGTCGATGCGGTTCCTCATTTGATCTGTGGTGGTTTTAGCATAGAAGAAACAGAAAATGCTCTAATTGATTTACAATTTTTAGGTATTGATAATGTTTTGGTCTTGCGTGGTGATGCCCGCAAATTTGAAGGTAAGTTTATTCCAGAGCCCAATGGACATCCGTATGCCTTAGATCTGGTCAAGCAATTGGTCAACATGAACGAAGGCATCTATTTAGACAACGACATTACCAATCCAGAGCCATCTGATTTTTGTATCGCTGTTGCTGGATATCCAGAAAAGCATTTTGAGGCGCCAAACCACCAAAGCGATCTACACTTTTTAAAGCAAAAAATAGACGCAGGGGCAGAGTATATTGTTACACAAATGTTTTTTGATAATCAACAGTATTTTGATTTTGTAAAACGTTGCAGATCAGAAGGTATTAATGTTCCGATTGTACCAGGTTTAAAGCCAATTACTAAAAAATATCAATTAAATTCAATTCCTCGAATGTTTCATTTAGACATTCCCAAAGACCTTTCGGACGGATTGCTTAACGCAAAAGATGCAAAAGCACGGCTCCAAGTTGGCATCGAATGGACTGTCGCTCAATCTAAAGAATTAAAGGCAGCTGGCGTTCCTTGTTTGCATTACTACACGATGGGGGATGTGGATACGATTAAAGCAATTGTTGCGCAAATTTTCTAATACGTTTGTAAGTCATCGTCCAAGCCAAGACAAAGGGACGACACATCTAACGAACTAAAAAAGGCTACTCTAGAATAGGAGTAGCCTTTTTTTTTGACAATTTAATTTTGATTGTTTTTTGAAAAATAAAAGAGCCTATTAACTTTCTTGGTTCATTGACAAATCGTGTGGAGTTGAAACCATAGGCTAACTTTTAACAGCTATGAATTAGGATATACCTTTTAAGTAGAAAGTCGTATTCGTTTATTATCAAAATAAAATAGACGACTTTCTACTTAAAAGGTACGAGGCATACTGTCTAATAAAAAAAGTGGTTTAAACTATTACCACACGATTTGTCAAAGAACGACTTTCTTTTGAACCAAAACGATGTGCCATAACGAGGCGAACACGTTCCAAATGCAGTAATAATAGCAGCTTCTTAACGTTATCATAAAAACAGCATGAAGGTTTATAATAGAGACCTAATCAACTTACTACAATTAATCTACTCCATCCACATCTTCGGTTTCATTTCTCCGCAAAACATGTTCTCCACCTTTTCCAAATTGATAATTGACGTACAACATTGTCGCCAATAATAATAAGCCGCCAGCTTGGTGTAGCACTCCTAAATATAATGGAATTTGACCAATACCGTTTAGTAACGTCAAAATGCCTAAAATGACTTGTGCAATTAAAATCAAAATCAAAAATAGACTACCTCTAGCTAATTGAGTCGATTGGTGAATGCGACGAACGTATAAATAGAAAATGGGAATTAAAAAGCATAGGAGATAAGCCGTTCCTCGATGCAACAATTGAATTAGAGCCGCAGCAAAACCAGCGCCTTCCTTTGAATTATAAGCCCGCATATTTTCCCAAGTCCATTTCGAGTAATCTTTGAGTACATCCGCAATCCAAATCCACGAATCATCTGTAGAACTAATTTCCATGTGTGGAAAGTGATTAAAGACCAATCCAGCTTTGATCCCTGCCATCAAGCCACCCAATACAATTTGAAGGCAAATAATAGTGGTAATCCGCCAGGCAAAGGTTCGCAGGCGTTTGTTATGGTCATCCGTCACAGTTGGTTGAATCGTATGCAAGGTAACCCACCACAAATAGCCAAAGACAATTGTTGCTAAACTTAGGTGTATTGTTAGCTTATAACCATTCACCCAAGCAAACTCTGGCGTATCTAGCCCTGATTTGACCATAATCCAGCCAAAGACAGCCACGATCATAGTCATGACGACAACTTTGCCCAGCATAAATATTAAGGGCTTAGAAAGCATTTTTCGTTTCCAAAAAATTAAGAATGGAATCAAGAAAACAAAGCCCATTGTACGAGCCCATAAACGATGAAAGTATTCCCAAAAGTAGATAAACTTAAAATCACTCATAGGAATTCCATCTGGATACATTGCTCCAGACCATTTCATTTTGACCTGTCCAATGGCATGTTCCATGTAATTCTGTCTTGCGGTTTCCCATTCCTCTAGATTCAAAGGTGGTATTGTCCCCTGAATAACGGCCCATTCTGTTATAGAAAGTCCTGAATCGGTCAATCTAGTAATCCCTCCGATCACTACTTGAAAAAACACCATGACGACTCCGATTAACAACCAAACTTTTACAGCGGTAGAAAACAGTTTTGTTTCTTTTGCCATTGATACAACTAAATTTACGTTTAGCTCAAAACATAAAACACTTATAGTCAATTAAGTACAAAAATCATTCGTGTTTTAACTAGAAAAGAGCTAAGAATTATTTAATACACCTTACTAATAATAGTTTAGTTGGTCACCGAACTATTGATTAAGAGGCATTTAATTTTCGGAACAAATTTACAATTCAATAAACGATATTATACTATAATCCGATTAAAGGTTCTTTTTTTTAGAAAAAATCTAAACTACTTTTTTGAACAACAAATAGAGAACATTTCTCTGGTTAAAACAAACAAATATTTGTTTCTGTTTTCAAAAGCTAAAATCTGAACAAATCTTGATTATTATAATAAAAGAAAAATTTAATTAAAAATAAACAATCATCATTAGGGGCGTGGATAAGTGCATAAGTCTATAAATAAACTGTTTTTTAAGTTAAAAAATGACTATTCACAAAAAGTAGAGAGTTATCCACCAATCTTATCCACAGGGAAGCATCCTTTTTATCAAGACTTTATCTTTTTATGCACACTTATCCACAATATTGTGAATAACTAAGGCTATAAACAGATTTTTTTATTTAGATCTTAGGACTGTGTATATCTATGTGGATATTTATGGAGTAATCCACATAATTAGGGCAAAAGAGGTAAGTTGCTAAAATGTGGATAACTTTCTGTGGATAAAGTGTGGATAAAATTGGACTTATACACATATCTTAACAAAATAGATGTGGATAAGTTGCCTTTTTATTCGTTGTAATTTAGAGAATTATACATTTTTAATATAATAATGTTGATAAGTGCTACCAACAAAATGTTTTCTCAATTCAACACAAAAAAATGTAGAAGTAATACTATTATTTTTGATAGACGCGTGTTCTTTTTGGTAGGTCACTACTTTTAACGATAGTCTTATGCACACTGTGTATAACTTGTGCATAACTCAGGCTTTTGCTGTGCACAAGTTATGTAGGTAATAAAAAAGAACTTTTTTTTGACCATTTTTTGCAGTTTTTGCAAATCTTAATAATCAAAAAAGTTAAATAAGGATTGAGTTATAAACATTAGGCAGAGTTATCCACTTATTTTTTGTGTATAAGTATATCTATTGTGGATAAGCCTAAGTAGAGGACAAAAAAAAATATTGAAAATAATGTACCAAATTGTGAATAATTAAATTAATAAGATTAGTTTTATGAGTTATTTTAAAAAAATAATAATAGAACACAGATTTGTTTTGTTGTTAAAACAAGCCCAACCAAAATAAAAACATACTATAGTTATTGTATTTAGCTGTTCGTCCATTGTTTAACTTTTCGCCTTAATGTTGTTCGAATCCTAAGAATTCATCCGATACAATTTTTGAATGAACTATACTATATAGTATACCATTTTCTAAATGCGCTTGAAAATTCTAGATACTTATGCCCACTCGTTTCTCCTTCTCTGCTTCAAAAGAAAAAATGAAGCGCCAATTTAATTTAGATATAAAAAAAGACTTGCAACAGAGTTTTAATATTGGGGCAACTCAAAATGCCTATCTGTTAACCAATCAATCTTTAGATTTACAAATATTTACTTGGGGACTTATCCCACATTGGGCCAAAGACAAAAGTGTTGGAACCAATTTGATCAACGCTCAAGTAGAGGGGATTGCCAGTAAATTATCTTTTCGATTGCCAATTCGCCAAAGACGCTGTCTAGTTTTTGCAGATAGCTATTATGAATGGACAAAAGAAGGACGGGCAACACAACCCTACCGTGTTCAATTGAATAATGGAGATTTGATGACTTTTGCAGGGGTTTGGGATATTTGGGTTGATGCCAATCAAGAACTACACAAAACATTTTCTGTTATAACAACTCCTGCCAACGATACTTTAAAGGAATTTGGTTTTACTAGAATGCCTGCAATGATTACAACAGGTGCTGAACGGGCTCGATGGCTGGGAGAACAATCTCTTCCTAATACATTGAATCTACTAAAACCCTTAAATGATTTAGCCTTGGATGTCTATCCAATAGCGAAAGAAGTTGATGTTTTGGAGAACAATTATCCAGAGTTACACAAGCCAATTGAATTAATTTCGTAAAGTTTATTCATCCTACCTCGTTTTAGAATTTTAGTCTTGCATATAAGAATGTGTAAGACTAAGAATAATTCCCTATAGTGAACTTGAGCCTCTAAGAATAAAAAATGTATATTTGAAGTAAACTTATTACTAATCTTAGTCTCAATAGTTCGCCTCTACACCCGTCCTTACGTTTGTTAGGAGTCCTTGAAAGGGCTTGGGGATTAGAGTCGTTTTATATTTACTTTTAGTTTTATTTATTGATAATCAAGTTTTTTGTTGAAAAGCAATGAACTATTATTTCATATTATACTATAATTATAACCAAATCATGGCTGATATTCAATCACTAGAACGTATGGCTACACAAGTACGTCGCGATATTATTCGTATGGTACATACTTGTCAAAGTGGTCATCCTGGAGGTTCTTTAGGTTGTGCTGATTTTTTGACGGCATTATACCAAGAAGTAATGGACCACAATCCAGCTTTTAACATGGAAGGCAAAGGAGAAGATGTTTTCTACTTGTCCAACGGACATATTTCTCCCGTTTGGTACAGCGTACTGGCTAGATCTGGCTATTTTCCAGTAGAGGAATTAGCAACTTTTCGCCAACTTAATTCGCGCCTACAAGGGCATCCTGCAACACATGAAGGGCTTCCTGGAATACGTGTTGCTTCAGGTTCTTTAGGACAAGGATTGTCTGTTGCTTTGGGCGTTTCTTTAGCAAAAAAATTAGACGGAGACGATAAGTTAGTTTACGTTTTAACAGGAGACGGAGAGTTACAAGAAGGGCAGGTTTGGGAAGCAATGTTATTTGCAGCACACCGAAAAGCTGACAACGTTATTGTTACGGTCGATTGGAATGGACAGCAAATTGATGGCTCAAACGACGATGTGTTGAGTTTGGGCGATTTGGAAGCCAAGTGGTTAGCATTTGGCTGGGAGGTTGTTCACATGGATGGAAATAAGATGGAAGAAGTCTTAAAAGGCTTTGAGGCGGCAAAAGCAAAAACTGGACAAGGAAAACCTGTTGTTATTTTGATGAAAACAGACATGGGACATGGCGTTGATTTTATGTCAGGGACGCACAAATGGCATGGAAAGGCTCCAAGCGATGCACAAAAAGACCTTGCTTTGGCGCAGTTGGAAGAAACTTTAGGGGATTATCCTTTGTAGTAATAATTTTTTGGACTCAAT
>CACVAQ010000179.1 GCA_902727865.1 uncultured Aureispira sp.
ATGAATAGTCCAGTACGAATGAAATTAACCATTCTGCCTACAGCCTCCGATTTATCCGCAAAGCAATTAGCTGCCGAAACCATGACGGTAGAACTTACAATTCATCCACATCCTATTTATTCTAATCGAAATATCCAATCGCCTTTTAAGAGAACCTTGCCTTATTTAAAACTTAGTTTAGCTTATTTAGAAGGGCAAACTTGGCAGGTAGAAGTTGATAAACAGATGCGTATTCGTCAAAAATTAAGTCCACTTAGAAAATAATTCTTGTAATTCTTGACAAAAAAAAATGCCTTATCATTTTGACCATCAAAACAAAGGCATTTAAAACCTCTTATATTGACCATCAAAACAATAAGACATTGAAGTTATTCTACTACAAAATCATCTATTTACTTAAGACCTTGCAATCGTTAGTTTTATGTTTTTCTGAATAGAAGAACTACTCATTTTTATAATATAACTACCATTCGGCAAGTGACTCAAGTCTAGTTTAATTTTTGTTTCATTATTACTAGAATGCGTCGATACTTTTTGACCGATATTATTAAACACCTCAATATTAATTTTCTCAGCACTAACATGATCTGTCACATCAATCCAAACGGTTCCTTCAGAAGGATTTGGATAAACAGCGATGACGTAATTTTGAGGTTGCACGATTAAGGCTTTGATCGGACTATACGTAATTGTACCATCTAGCTCAATCGTCTTAATACGGAAATAGTGTGTCCCACGAACCAAGTTCGGTTGCGTATGAGAATACTCTTTTGCACTACTACCATTCACGGTAGCAATTTTCTCATACGTCAAGCCACTATTTCTATTCGAGACTGCTTTTTCTAATTCGAAAGTAACATTATCATTCTCCTCCTCGGTCACCCAAGTAAGCAATGCTTTTCGTTCCCCAATCAATTCAGCCTCAAAAGACATGAATTGTAATGGCAATAAAAGTGCCGTAAAACTAGTCGCTCGCTCTGTACAGATACACTGTGTACTACTAGGATTTATCATTGCTGCTAAACCACTTGTATTGGTACAAGGATAAGACGTGCTGGCCGAAAAGCTTGTTGCTGCCTGTATCGTTTGACCATTGTTAATTGGGTCAGGGATCGTATCAAATCCAATTTCTGAACCAATAGCATTCCCTACGGCATCTACACAAAAATACCCAATTACTGTACCTGCTGGTGCATCCAATCCAGTATTCGTAATTTGTTGAAACAGCGTATACGTTTGAGCGGTATCATGATTATAAGAACTCCCACTTAAGTTACTGATGACTAAATCTGGTTTTTCAATGATGGCGACCTCGTCGGCTTCTCCCGTTATTAATTTAACAGGGCCACAGGGCACCCCTAAACAGTTTATATTGCCCGCAATAACGTAACTATTTACTTCTAGCTCTTCATTATTAGAACAAAAGCCAGTAGAACCAACAATACCAAAGGTATAATCTAAAGTCGATCCAGATGTAATCCCAGAAGGATAAGGAAAGACCAACCTTGGCCTTCCGTTTATGGTATCTAAAGCAACCCCAGTAGGACAAGAACTACTATTACAAGTATAGGTTCCAGGCTCATAGGTTGTTCCTAAAGGCAAAAATACTTCTGTTGTATCATTAGACGTCGTGGTGTCTCCAATGATCGTAGTTTGTATTCGAATGGTGGTCATTGTCGCACAATTTTGAACCACAATAGGACTAGGCAAAACCGTTGTTCCCGTATAGGCATTGTACGGTGCTACAGCGCCATCTATTTCTATTTGATCGCTCTTGACTCTTACCCCACTCCCTACGGCAATATTTCCACAAGGCTGACTTCCTTGTACAGAAAAAGACATGGAGGAGTTCGGTGAAAAGCTACAAGTAAACTGTAGGTCTAAATAGACGGTAACAAATCGTTCTTCATTAATGGCAGCATTTCCTGTGCCTCGCAGACTGTTATCATTAGCAGCGATTCCTGTATGATCCGAAAGGTTGACATTCGCTAAATTTGCTACTATTGCTGGCGTTAGCACTTCTATATTTCCAGAGTTACGTGGGTATTCTACTCGTATAGCAGAAAACGAAACGCCCGTTATTCCTCGAATCGTTAGCACAGGATCTTTTAAATCTGCCAACTGCGCACTACTTATTTCGATAACATAAGTGGTATCTGTACACAAATCTTGTGGGGTGGTCACTTGCGAAAGAATATTCACTTGCACCTCTGACGGACGAGGCTCTAAAAGCAAATCAACCGTCCTGTAACACGTACTAGTTAGCGCTTCATAATCCGCTGGATAGCTATCACAATCCCAACCATGATTAAGTGTAATTGCCTGATTCGCACAATTGTTATACGTTGCATAAAATCTGTATTGTTCACAGGTATTTCTATTTGCAGCACCTAGTTCTACAATAATTGAATCGTTTGATTCCGTATAAGCAACTGCTACTTCTACGCCTGTTGTAATATTATACATCGACTCAATTTTAATATCAGGATGTGCTGGTATGGTTAACCAATTGAACCCGATATCGGCATTACTCGTCGTGTTACATAATTCAACATCCCAAGAAACCGTATCTTGTGTCCCGTTTACACTTGGTGTAAGGGCTTGAAAAGACCAAGTAGGGGCGGTATATCGGAGCGTTGTCGTTCCAGATCTTACTCGAGGCACATGTACGGTAGAGTCTGGATGGTACGCAAACTCTTTGTAATAATTCCATGCACGTAAAGTTTGATTCGCAGGCGTTTCACAATTTCCTCTAATCGCCACTAAAAAAGCAGGGTAATACGTTCCTCTTTTATCTCGATCTGTATAACTCGCCGTGGGTCGATACATCGTAACCGTGTCCCCATTAATTTGATTAGGCAAAATCGTAAAGCCTGAAGCATTTGCCCAAGAAAAGCGATTTCCAGTATAACGATAATTAGGGATTACAAACTTAACCGAGTCCCAATGTGTTGGAGGTCTGTATTCATTTGGGTGATCGTCTCCTGTAAAGGCACTATGCGTAAAGTGCATCCGAGCCAATCCTTCACTACAAAGACCAAAGGAGTAAGCACCTGCTCCCCAGCCAAAACTCACTTTTTCATACTGACCGATGTCTCCTAAACTATCACAAGCAATCGAATTTCCATTGCTCAATATCGTAGAAAAGCTAGCTCTAAAAGGATTGATCGCTTGGACGCTTGATGCCGCAAAATTTTCCCCCATGACAAACCTAGCCCTTATCATGACGGTATCTGTTGTATAGATATTAGAGCCATCCTCTCCTCCAAACAAATAAGTACTACTAACAGAATCTGCATACCTTGACAAATCCATTGTATACTGGTAGTTCTGTCCTGCTATATTGGTCAGATTAACAGGCATTGCATCCAAAACAAAACTTTGGAAACCTGTTCCAGAGGAGATGTCGTTGATTAAAATTTCTCCTCCTACGAAGGTCAGAAAGTCTGTTCCGCCACTAGTAGGTGTTAAATTTAAGGTTAAGAAGAAATTTCCTATCGCTGTATCTTTGATGTAGGCATTGGCTTGCACCAGCATCGTATCGTAAGGGTTATAAAATTTCGTTCGATGAGTGGCAGGATCTAAGGTAACCAATGTGGTTCTTGTCGCATCGGTGTATCCTGCTGTCGTTCGACTAGCGTCAAAAGCATAAATAACGGGGCCATTACAACTACTAGGACAATGGGTTAACATATTTGTTAACGTTCCACAATGTACCTCTCTATAAAAACAAGTATCGCCTGGCGTTCCACAGAAATAATGAGACGTATAAGGGATATTTAAGATCACCGAGTCGGTATACGCAAGACAATCAAAATTTAGCGAAAAATGTAGGGTGTCGTAACGATACCGATCTAGTGTATAGGTAACCACATTACCCACTTTTGTAACCGTTGGGTTATAAGGCAATAACTCACTATCTAAGTTCGCAATGGTACTGACCATATTAGAGGTATCGACTCCACTTGGTAAGGTAAGACTGATGGACCACTTTACTTCTGATCCTGTAAACATATTCTCTCCTCTACATAAGTAGCCATTATTATAAAAATGAGGCATAATCCCGACCACAAAATCTTGCCCATCAAATACATCTGATGGCGTTGCAATAAACGTACTGTTCAGGTAATTACGGATAATATTTCGGTAGCCTAAATCTCTACGTACGGGCGCTCGGTCTAGTTTACATTGGTCTTTGAAAGAAACATCAAAGTACTTATGCTCCCAAGTCATATAATTGTAATAATTACTGCTTCCACAATTGTCTCGAATATCGACCCAATAATCAAAGGAAATTTCAAAAGAAGCTCCTGGAGCTAAATCATCAAAAAAGCCATCATTATCTAAATCTTCTAAACCTCCTGGTCCGTCAGGATCAAATGTTAGTCGATCTTGGATCAAAAAAGAAGCCGTTCCTAGACTTGCACTACCATAAGCTAAAGCGGAGTCAACAACTGCATTTCCTCCAATATTAAAACCACCCCAATATCTAGTATCTCTCCGATCAGAGCCCCACAAGGTATTGTTCGCAGGAGTAGCCAATGCTGTACTATTAGAACCTAAACCAAATACAATCGCAACGTCAAAAGCGATGGACCCACCAGCTGGGCTCGTAGGACTAGCGGTGTTGGTAATTCGAACGGTATGATTAATGGTGTCACAAAGCTCAGGAGCCGTTGCCCCCCCCACTTCTACCAAAGAAAGAGACGGTGCGCCTCCTCCAAACGTGACGGGTCCAACTTGAGGAATTGCTGCTTGACAGTATTCTAAGCTTGTACAGCCCCATCGAGCATGGTGATTAATGGTAACCTCGTTACAGGCCGTTGCAGACAAGGATTCAGAAAAAACAATATCTTCTCCATTATCAAAACAGTTATCACCATTCCCTACGGCTCCTAAAAAAGGAACAGCGCTAAGGTTAATATCATAAAATAAAGTATCTGCTGTGCTGGTCGCATTTGCCACGATACTAGTTGGCACTAAGTTGGTTCCTCCAAAACTAAGTTGATAATTGTTAATATCTCTTCCAACTATGACAAAGTGTTGAAATTGTTGGATACAACTATTTCCTCCTTGACGAACCGTTACAGCTCTAGTTTCAGTCGTATTTAAGGTCGTATTTATGTTGGCTATAGCCAAAATACTCAAGGAAGCAAAGTCGATATTGTAAATACCATACGTGGTGTCATTATCGGCTCCAAATTCTGCAATGTTATTATCTTCATAACTAATCGCTATACTATCCTTAAAGGCTTTCCCTGCCAATGCATGCGCCACAGAAGGACAAGATGCAATACGGGCTACGGTGAAAACGACTTGATCTCCTACGCCCCAAAGCGTAGCAGGAACACCGCCATTATTAATGGCAAAAACAGGGTTTCGCAAGTCACTAATGTTGATTTCCGAGACCGTGTACGCTCCTCCTGCTATACTAGCAGTACCAGCTACATAACTAATACCCACAGGCATTGCCAATGTGATCTGAAAATTATTTAAGGTCGATGTTTTAGCGGTGATGGTATAACTCCCATCAGTAGAACCTTGGCAGACTTCTACGTCGTCACAAGATTGATCCACACGATATCCTGAAGTATTCAGCTGTCCGTAGCTATCGAATGCTTCAAAAAATAGTAGGATAAAAAGTAAGAGTGTAAATTTAATATTCATATTATTAATATTAGTGTGTTTAGTATTACTATGAATTTAATTAAAAAGTATATTTTTATTTTTTTGACTAATAAGTCGTTGAGCTCGCTTGAAATGTGCTATTTTTTTTTTAGTATAAAGCAAATTTAAGTATTTTTTCTTTTAAAGTCTGCCTTAGTTCTGGATTATCTTATTAAAGTTATTTCCAAAACAACCTTTCCACTAATCAGATTATCAAGGAGTAAGGATGCCTACATGTCGAACCAACCTACAAATATAGCGAGCAAATTACCAGCTCCCAAACGCTTCATATACGTACCTATATGGGCAAAAAAAAAGGTGCCTTAGAGTTTCTTGGTGCGTTGATTATATTAATACTTCGTGGGATTAGTTCACTACGTTCATGAGCGCTACGCTTATGTTAGCTGCGCTGCTTCTCCGAGGTTTTAGTTTTTTTACCAAAAAACATAAAAACCATTTCATATTAGTTTGATTATCAATAATTTAGTTAAACTAATAATTAAAAGCTATCTTGTTGATAATCAAACTAATACAATTTTTCCACGAAGTAAT
>CACVAQ010000180.1 GCA_902727865.1 uncultured Aureispira sp.
TACTTCGTGTAGAAATTATATTAGTTTGATTATCAACAAGATAGCTTTTAATTATTAGTTTAACTAAATTATTGATAATCAAACTAATATGAAATGGTTTTTATGTTTTTTGGTAAAAAAACTAAAAATCCCACGAAGTATTAAAAATACTACCACAAAAGTAGCAACGCAGCCAAATAAATGAACTACTATAATAGTGGTACAAATGAATTAAGTGACGAAGACAATTACCTCACCAAACATAACAAATCAAAGACAGTCATGAGAAATATAGATAAAAATAGACTGATTGAAGCATATCATAGAGGCACTCTTAAGGGGGCTGATAAAGCATATTTAAAACAACTCATGAGTGAGGACCCTAGTTTTAAACAAGAAGTTAAGGATTATAAGCAAATATATAAGGGATTAGAAGCCTTGCACATCGAGCAGTTTCAATTAAATTTGAACAAGATGGAAGCAAAATATGAAACCAAAGACAATGTTGTTGCCATGCCTAGGAGCGGAGCGGTTATTCGCCCCATGCGCAAATTGTATGCTGTTGCTGTCGCAATCGCTTTGGTGGTTTGCTCTTCGATTGCGTACAATATGATGATGCCAGATGTTTTTGAACAGCATTTCGCAGCTTCTCAATCTATTGCCGTACACATAGAATCAACACGTGCTGCTGGGCAAGTGATTTCAACTGCCGAGCAAGTTAAGAAAAGTGCTTATAGTGCGTACCAAAAAGAAGAATATACGAAATCAATTGATTTGTTGAACGGTTATATGCTTACTTATCCTGAAAAAGCAGCAACAGATTATCAATCTATGTTGGTTTTGGGTGTTGCTCAATTGGCAGGAAACCAAATAGAAGCTGGAACGAAGACCTTGTCAAAAATTATCAATGGTAAGGATTCGTCTTA
Source organism: uncultured Aureispira sp. (assembly GCA_902727865.1). GTDB lineage: Bacteria > Bacteroidota > Bacteroidia > Chitinophagales > Saprospiraceae > Aureispira. The sequence goes on from CACVAQ010000180.1 coordinate 906, forward strand.
TAAGGAAGAAGCTCAGTGGATGTGGGCTTTAGGGCAAATTAAACTGGAGCAAATGGATGCGGCTAAAGAAATGTTGGAAGCAATTCAACTTCAAACAGAACACACGCATTACCAAGATGCGGTCGATGTTCTAGGGCAACTTTAAAGAGCGATCAATTTCTAAAATGTATACGAATGACTTCCTTTACGAGGGAAGTCATTTTTTTTATGATGACGAAGACCAATCCTCCTTATTTTTTGGGAAAAATGAAAAAAGACTGTATCTTAGCAGCCCTTCTGAAGGATAGAAGGTGTATCGGAATGTAGCTCAGTTGGTAGAGTACGCGCCTGGGGGGCGTGAAGTCGCAGGTTCAAGTCCTGTCATTCCGACAAATATATATTTAGCGCAACGAATTGAATATCAATTCGTTGCGCTTTTTTTTATAGCCTTGTGCAATATTAAGCAAGGAAGATAAAAAAGAATAGAATGTGACAAGGAAATACTTGATTGCTTAGCTTTTAATATCATTGCAATTATCAAACATGCTAGGCATTGTGATGTGGGAACAACTCAATGTTATTTGGAGCGCTTTACGGATTGTTGTTAATGATGTTAGAAATTTTGATGTTAACCTGTTTTGAAACAAAAGCGTTTTTTTCTTTTGTTGAAAACGAAGGGGCCTTATGTTTAAATTTTTTCGTTTCTTTTTAAAATCTTTTGTTTTGGTAGGGTTTTGTTTTCAACTTTAAAGTAGTATATTTGTAATTATTGGTATAATGAAACGTTTTTAAGGTGATTTTGAACAGAGGTGGTATTGGTTGTTTTTTTACTATTTTTAAAAATACATTTACTTGAAATAAATGAAACTTTTTGTTTTGAATTCTCGTTTAACTGTTAAAGCGTTTTTTTATTGTAATTGAATTTTTGTATATTATATATAATTGAATTCTATGAAAGAACACCTATTACCTAAAAATGACTACAAAAACAGACGTTGAATTTTTTCTAAATGATTTCCACACTAAAATGAAAGTTTTTGATATTTTTTTTGAAAATAGAACCAAAAACTTTAATACATTAAAAGACTTAGAGATAAGTCCATCAGAAAGAATTAGTGTAATTGAAAAATTGAAAGTAATTGACTACTCAGAAGGTCCTCGAAAAGACAACATGGCTGATGGCCCAGATATGTGGATTTTTGGCAGAGTGGTGGAAGAGGAAGAAATTTATATAAAAATAACATTAGGAGATTTTAGTTCACCAGTTATATGTATATCTTTTCATATCGCAGAACACCCCATGGAATACCCATTTCAATGACAAACCTCTAAACAAAATATGGCAATCCCAATAAACAGCAGCACTATGCTGCGAAAAAAAGAAACTAAAACATTAGAATTTAGAAAAGAAGAATTTGATATTGAATTCCATTATCTTTTGTGTGAAAATGGGACAGAATATACAACAACAGAATTAGACACAATTAATTTAAATCAATTACATAATAAATATAGAGCAAAACATAATTTACCATTCCCTGAAGAAATAAAGCTTATTAGAGAAAGGTATGGTTTATCGGCAACTAAAATGTCTGAATTATTAGGTTTTGGAGCGAATGTTTATGGTAATTATGAAAAAGGGAAAATACCTAATAAGTCAAATGGAAAGATGATACAGATGATATCCGATCCAGATCATTTTATCTCATTAATAAAAAAGGACCGAACAATAGAAGAAAAAGAACGAGTAAAACTTTTGGAGAAAGCTAAAAGTTCTAAATTTACAGAATCTCCTGTTGTAGCATATTTACTTGGCAGTGATTCTCCTACTATTTTTTCAGGATATAGAGTGCCAAATATTGAGCGCTTAACAGAGATGGTTGTTTTTTTTGCAAGAGAAACGCAACCATGGAAAACAAAATTGAATAAACTCTTGTTTTATGCTGATTTTTCATTTTTTAAAGCAATAGGATATTCTATTAGTGGGGCACACTATAGAGCAATACCAAATGGACCTGTGGTCTCTAATTATCAAGGTATGTTTGAATACTTAGTAAATAATAATCATATAAAAGTTTTCACTAAAGTATTTGATAGAAATATTGGGGAGCAATTTTTACCAAGTGAAAATAGAGCTTTTAATCCTGACTTGTTTAGCTCAAAAGAATTAGAAACATTAAAAAAAGTTGCCGATAGGTTTAAAGGAGTTAAAACAAAAGATATTGTAAATATTAGTCATGAAGAGTTGGGGTGGATAGAGAATGAAGAAGATCGTAATATTATTAGTTATGAATATGCTTTTGAATTGAATGATTAGGAATGGTCAATAAATAAAATGACATTCTTGTTTATTTTTCCTCTTTTTTCGTTAAAAATACTCGTCATAGCGGTGCTATGCCTGCGTTTTTCGCCTCATTAGAAATAAAATAAACGTCGTCAACTCTATCACTTTATTTAATTTTCATTCCTTAAAGTATAATTTTTTATTTAGAAGCCCTCAATAATCAAATTATTGAGGGCTTTTTTATTTATCGGTCTGCTTTTCTTTTGAAATAAAATGTTTTTAAAAAAGGACTAAAAACCATTCAGTTTAAAATCATTCGTTTGTTTTGTGCTTTCACAGAACACCTTCGGTTTTATTGTTATCAATTGAACTCAACTAGAGTTGCTGAATTGATTTGTACTTAGCGGTATACATTTTTATTCTAAAACCAATGTTCTCAAATGAAAGACAGAAAAAATAAAAAAGGTAAGATTAAGAGATTAGGAGAGAAAGGCAAACTGCATTTTATGAAACTATACATGGAAATGCAACGGGTGTATTTGATAGATATAGCTAGGCATACTTATTCAGATGAGTACTTGGATGAGCTAGATCGAAAATTAAGAGAATTACAAGATTTGATTTCAAGGATATAAATGAGGTTTTAATGATTAATTTTGAAGATTTTTATTGTAAGAATTTCTTCAAAAGAAGTCTTAATGTATATTAAACTGGGAATTATTCAATTATTGAAGTACCTTTGAGTAGAAATACTGCTGACCTATAGTATTATTTTAAATAAAAAAAACATATATTACACAATGTTCTATAGAAGAAAAATTATCCTTGCTCTTTTAGAGCAATTTGGAGAAGAATTAGAAAAATTGCGTTTTCAAAAACTATTGTTTTTAATAAGTCAATATCAAGAAACACCAAGCTTTGATTTTGTGCCTTATAAATTTGGTTGTTACTCTTTTCATGCAACAGCAGATTTAAGGACATTGCAAAAGTACGGATATGTAGAAGAAGGTCAAATAAAATGGACTCTACTAAAAAATGAAAACATACTCCAAGAATTAAAAGATGAGGATCAAAATCATATAAAAAGATTAAAAAAGTATCATATAAATTCATCTGTAGATACTTTAATAAAACTTACTTATAGAAAGTATCCATATTATGCTATTAAAAGTGAAGTAGCTAATAGACATTTAAATAAAGAAGAACTTTCGGTAGTAGAAAAGCTAATACCTAAAGGCAAGGAGAAAACACTTTTTACAATTGGCTACGAAGGGATTAGTATTGAAAAGTACTTGAATAAGTTAATTAAAAATGATGTTAAGTTACTTTGTGACGTGAGGAAAAATCCTTTAAGTAGAAAAACAGGTTTTTCTAAAAAGAGCCTGACATCTTATTGTAATGCTGTAGGGATTGAATATTTACATGTACCATCTTTTGGTATAGATGGTAGCCAAAGAAAAAACTTAAATACACAAGAAGATTATAATCAATTATTTGACAAATATGAACAAGATGTTTTAATACCTAAATTTGAAGATTTAGATCAATTTACGGAATTAGTTAATAAATATGACCAAATAGCATTGACTTGTTTTGAAGCGGAATCCTGTCAATGCCATAGGGGGAGAATTGCAGATATTTTAAAAACTAAAAGCACTTGGAATTATAAGATAAAACATATATAAAATGGCTTGGAAGAAGGTTCTTATCACGGTAAAAACATATCCTGTAATTTCTACAAAGTATAAAGAATTAGTTTGTACTGCTGGATTTGATGAAGATGGAAACTGGATTCGTATTTACCCTGTTCCTTTCAGGCAAATAGATTATAATAACCAATACTCTAAGTATCAATGGATGGAAATTGACTTAGAAAAAAACACTTCAGATCCCAGACCAGAAAGCTATCGACCTAATTGGCAAAGTTCACCTCGGCTATTAAATAAAATTGATACAAAAAACAACTGGGCAGAAAGAAAAAAGTATGCATTAAAAGAGGTTTATACAAACTTGACCCAATTAATAGAAGAGGCAAAAAGTGAAACATTTAAATCCTTAGCAACATTCAAGCCATCAAAAATTTTAGATTTTGAAATAACTCTTGTTGAGAGAGAATGGAGTAAAGAAAAATTAGGGCTTTTAAAACAAGGAAATTTATTTGAACCTTGGGAAAAAAATATAATAGAGGTAGTAAGTAAGCTTCCTTACAATTTTCATTATATATTTGAAGATGATGAAGGTAGAGTTAGTAGATTAATGATAGAAGATTGGGAGGTAGGGGCATTATATTGGAATTGTCTTTCTAGGTCAGGTTCAGAGGAAGATGCTTTAGATAAAGTTCGAGAACAATACTTTGATAATTTTGTTAACAATAGAGATTTGTATTTTTACTTAGGCACTCAACATAAACATCATGTAATGAAAGCAAGGAACCCTTTTGTTATAATAGGGGCATTCCCGCCAACCAAACCTAAAAAAACTAATCAAATGAAATTAGATTTTTAAATGATTTGTTAACATAGAAAGACCTTCACAATCAATTTGTGAAGGTCTTTTTATATGTTCAATTCAAGCAAAATAAAGAGCTGCAATTCTTCAGGGAAAAACGAAAAGCTAGAACCACGATAAATGCTAGGTTCTTGAAAAAAGTTTTCAAAAAAACAGAAGAAAAGCTATTGGAAAGGCGTACTATTCAAGTGCTGTTTTTTTTCTGTAGTACGACAAAAGGACTTCAAAAACTTAAACCATGCACCTTCAGGTGTAAACACAGCCTTTTAATATTCCTTTCTAAAGAGCAAACCTAAAACGCCTTCCGCATCAAGACCAACAACCTATCAAAAAGCGGTACCACCCTTTTCAACTCCGCAGAAGTCATATAAACAGCAGAAACATATTTAGTATCCATCAAAAAGGAATTAGAAACCCCTGATTGCTTCAATTTATACGCCACATACTGTTCAAACATACGAGCCGATACTTTGGCACGTTGAAAAGAATAAGGCTTATTGGAAGCGCAACAAAATAGAATATT
>CACVAQ010000181.1 GCA_902727865.1 uncultured Aureispira sp.
TAGCATCCATTTACAGCACCTCAACCTCTTTCATTATGCTAACTTACTTAATGCTTTTTTTGTCTTCCTTTAATACGATTGACTTTGCGGCAATTTTTGGCGAAGATTATCAAAAAGCAATGACTTTTTGTCGTGAAAATAAAGAGGCGATTGAAACCAAAGCCAATCAATATGAGCTGCCTGCCGATCAATTAACCGCTATTATTTTCCCTGAATTAATTCGCTATTCTACCTTTCAAAATTTCTTTGAAACCAAGACTTTGGAATATGTTTATGTACAACAAGGAAGTACGGTAGTTGATTTTTCTATTGGTCATTTTCAAATGAAGCATCCATAGATGTTGAATGTACTTTTTATTATGAAAAAAAAAGACTCTATTAAGGTTTGATAGTTAGGTGTTTATGTGTTTTTGAGTTTCGTTTGTGAAAAAAAAACAACCCTTTATTTGAACATTATGGTAATTAGGCTGTTATAATTATATATCAAGTGACAACGAAGCAAGCATTTTAAAGGACTCCATTGTTTTTGAAAATGAATTGGTTTCTCTAAATCAATTTCTTTTTTTATAAAGAACAACTCAATTTGAAAGCACAAAACTATCCCTAGTTTTTTGGTTAAGTCTTGTTTGCAATCATCCATTTTTGCCAATCATGGAATTAATCATTCCCTAATCTTCGCTCTGGTCGTTAAGATCCTATCAAATGGTCGAAGCCCTTACGTTTCTCAAAAATCGCAGCATTCTAGCCCACACTATTTATAGTTGTTTGCCTCCTGTTATTGTTACTTCTTAGACTATACATATCTCTTTCATCTAAAAAACATCTTCTATGCTTAGAATTATTATAACCTTACTTATTATTGCTATTGTTGCTGGTATTTTCGGATTCGGTGGAATCTCTAGTGCTGCAACAGGTATTGCTCAAATGGTATTTTACATCTTTGTTGTATTGTTCCTAATTTCATTGGTATTTAAGCTTTTAAGAAAGGTGTAAAAGCATGAGAAACGAATATTTTTTGATTATGCTTGTTCTAACAGCACTCCGTTAGGAACCCAAAGGAAGCGAACATAAGCGCAGCGCTCCTGAACCGAAGGGAGCGAGCTAACAAACGTAGTGAAGGAATCAACGGAGTATTAAATGTTTACTATTCAAGAATTATTTGTTCCTATCATCAGAATAATTCTACGGCTCTAAAAAAAACGTCAATCCAAATCCCCCAACCCCTGTAGAATACTTACCCCCTTAGTTTGGTACAGCGAACCAAGCTTAGACCTTTCACCACGTTCTATGTGGTGGCATCTATTTTTTTCAACTTGTAAGTAGACAAAAGATGCCCCATTCAATATGAATTACTTTTGCCTGTCTACTTATTATAAATTAATTTTTTAACACTTAAAATACACATTAAATGAGCGTATTTAGCGATAAAGTACACGGAAATTGGAATGAAATCAAAGGAAAAATGAAGCAAGAATATGCTGAATTGACCGATAATGATTTGATGTACGAAAAAGGAAAAGAAGACGAAATGCTAGGTCTTCTACAGCAAAAATTAGGCAAGACAAAAGAAGATATTAAGCGTTGGATAGACTCGATTGGTAATTAATCCCTACCTAACGAAATGTTCTCGAACATGAATTTCAGTATTCCCCCTATAAAAAGCTCCTTTGAGAAATAGAATTCTCAAAGGAGCTTTTGTCTTTTTAAGCGGCTGGAATAGCGGTTGCTATTTTATAATTAATTGACCACTAACATGAATTTCTTCAGAGTTTAGATGATACCAGTACGTTCCAGCAGCAAGTTCGTTTCTCGTAATTTGAACACGATTGCTTGTTATATCCGTATACGTACGAACAATTTTTCCTTGCAAATCAGTCAGCATTAAATCAAAAGATACTTGCTTCGGATTCTTAAAACTCATGACCGTTGTTTCACTAAACGGATTTGGGCTAATCGACAACTTAAGCGTTTCAATAGCTTGTGTATTCTGAATGCTATTTCCGCCCACCGTAACAATTTGACTAATGCTATCGCTACCACAAAGATTACGAACCACTAGTTGAACCGTATACATACCAGATGCAGCATAAGTATGCGTCGGATTTTGAAGATTAGACGTATTGTTGTCGCCAAAGTTCCAAGTATAAGAATCTCCAATACTTGTTGTGGTAAACACCGTATTTAAGTTGGTTGCAGTATATAAAAAAGCACTCCCTGTTGGGCTATTTCCTGTGCTAAGAAGAACCGTATCAGGAATAGACGCACAACCTAGTGCATCATAAGCCGTTACCGAATAGGTACTAGGAGTACTCACTTGAATGGTAGACGTTGTTGCATTGTTTGACCAGCTATAGGTTGAAAAATTCCCTGTTGCATTTAGTGTTAGTGGCGTATTATCACAAATAACATAAGCGCCAGAAGCAGAGGTGATTTGGGTTGGAAGTGCCGTAGGTTCTGTAATAACAACAGTATCCATTCGTTCGCAACCGACAGAATCCGTAATGGCTACTTGGTAGCTTCCTGGAGCTAAACCCGTTAAGTTCGCACTGGTTTGTCCATTATTCCAAAGATAAGTATAAGGCGGTTTTGGACCCGTTACATTTAAGATAGCTTGTCCATCATTCGCCCCAAAACAGCTTACATTAGTGCTGCTAATATTTTGACTATAATGTACATAAGGTTTGATCACCATCACCGAATCTCGACGTTGCCCATTGCCATTAATCATGACATATTTGGCTGTATCGCCACTAATATCAAATCGAACATAGTGATTTTCATAAATTTCTACACTCAAATTAGGCGCATTACTATTCTTATTGCCATCCAAACTACTAGCACCAGCACCACCCGTTATTAAATATTGTACACCGTTCATATCTCCTCTTTGATAACAGTGAGAATGTCCATTGACGACAAAGTCAACCTTGTATTTTTCAAATTCGGGGACTAAGTCTGTTCGCATATCTTCGTCTCCTTGATATAGAAAGTAAGGCGAAAACGGAATGTAATAATCGGCACTCCAAGCATTGGTCCAAGGAGGTTGATGAAAGAAAATAAAGAGCCACTTTTTATCGTTGCACTTAAATTCGTCCACCATCCAATTAAATTGGGCCGAACCAGTGGTATAATCTAAATTTGCATCCAAACAAACAAATTTAGCATCGCCCCATTCAAAAGAATAATAACGCTCTGTATTAGCAGGATTATTACTAAATAAATAAAAGGCATCTAAATAAGTAGCGGCATTGTCAGCATAGGTATCGTGATTTCCAATACAAGTGAAATGACATTCTCTTTTTAATAAATCTTTGTACACGCCAAAGAAAATATCGTCGTAGTTGTCTCCTACATTTTGATCGACATCTCCAGTTACGATAGCAAAATCTGTGTTTTCTTGTTCCATCAATCCCGCAACTTGGTTCTGAATGGCATTGTTATAACCACAATCCCCATAGGCCAAAAAACTAAGCTTAGTGGCGAGTGCAAGCGGTGCGGTCTCAAATTGTTCAATCGCAGAAACAAAGGTGTCGTTGGGGGCAATTGATTTTACTTGATAATAATAGGTTGTATTTGCTTGAAGGGCAACTAAATCAAAAAAATGTTTCTGATCTAAACCACCTGTAGAAACCGAATCAGACCAGATGCCAGATGTTGTCCCCAAGTAGAGTGTTCCTGTAGAAGGATTTGCACGCCGCCAAGCAATGGTAGCGGTGGTTTGGGATGGGCGTTGAACATTGGGATAACGGTCAACAACTTGTGCATTGGAATCTTGAAAGAAACCAAAGAATAGGAAAAGTAAAATAGTGTACTTCATTTTCAAAGAGCTACGGAGTAAATAAAAAAAAAATATAAGTATTTAAAACTGAGGTTAAAATTACAAAAAAATATTAATTTATTTTTTTTTGAAAACAATAGACCAATTAATTAACAACAATAGTTTATTGAATCCTCCTAATAAGAACGTTTTTTGTGCAAAACCAAAGTGAATAATTCAACTCTGATAGAGATATTTAAATGATTGTTCCTATTTTTCTAAAACTATTGTATCTTTAGTTCATTGTTCTTCGTTTTTTATTTGTAACAATAGTCCATGAGAACCATGCAGTAGCAGGGTAGATAAACCAATGGGCGACGATTATAAGAATAAAAGAAAAATGTGCGTTAACTCTTTTGTTAATTTGCTTTTGATCGAAGTATTTTCTTTGAAATTTTGAAAAATCCAGAAATTTAAGTAAGTCCATTATGTCAATTATAACAAAAAAATCAGAAAAATTTTTAGAAGCGTATTTGAATAATTTTTCTCCAACAGGGTTTGAATCTCCTGGGCAAAAAATGTGGTTAGAGTATATCAAACCTTACATTGATGATTATAAAGTAGATAACTACGGAACGGTTTATGGGATTATTAACCCAGAAGCAGAATACAAAGTAGTGATCGAAGCACATGCGGATGAAATCTCGTGGTTTGTGCATTACATTACGCCAGAAGGTTATATCAAAGTCATTCGAAACGGTGGTTCCGATCATACAATTGCTCCTTCTAAACGAGTGAACATTCACACAGGCAAAGGAATTGTTCGAGGAGTGTTCGGTTGGCCAGCAATTCATACCAGAAGAGATGAAGATGCGACCTTGAATCCTAAATTGACGAACATCTTTATTGATGTAGGCGCAGAAAACAAAGAAGAAGTTTTAAAAATGGGCATTCACCCAGGCTGTGTCATTACCTATTCAGATACCTTCGAAATCTTAAACAACCGTTATTACATCGGTCGTGCTTTGGACAATAGAATCGGAGGGTTTTGCATCGCTGAAGTAGCTCGTTTGTTGCACGAAAATAAAATTAAACTGCCTTTTGGTTTGTACATCGTGAATGCGGTACAAGAGGAAGTTGGTTTGAATGGGGCTAAAATGATTGCCAATACCATCAAACCAGATGTTGCAATTGTAACCGATGTTTCTCACAATACACATACTCCTTTGGTTAGTATTGAAAAACATGGTGACATAGAAGGTGGAAAAGGGCCTGACTTGACTTTTGGTCCTGCGGTACACAATAACTTATTGAAGTTGATTCGTACAGCAGCCGAAACCAATGAAATTCCTTACCAATTGAGTGCCAGTTCTCGCATTACAGGAACGGATACCGATGCCTTTGCCTTTTCTAATGGTGGTGTACCTTCTGCATTGGTTTCCTTGCCGATTAAATACATGCACACGACGGTAGAAATGGCGCATAAGGACGATGTAGAAAATGTGATTCGTTTGATTTATGAAGCCTTGCAATGCATTGAAGACAAACAAGATTTTAGATACTTTACATAAGCTTTTGGATGGTGAAATTTATTAATTTCCTATTATATAGCAATATTTATATTGCATTTTGTGCCGTGGCTATGACGGCCCAAACTCTATATGTATTTGATATAGATATAAAAACAAGCTCTGCTTTGCTAGGGCTTGTTTTTTTTTCTACCCTGGTTATTTACGCCTTGCATCGTTTGGTCAGTTTGTCAAAAGTGGACAAAAGCCTAGATGTAGAACGGTTTAAGGTGATTGGAGCGTACAAAGAACACATCCAAATTTATGCTGGGCTAGGAATTTTAGGCGGTGGCGTTTGTTTTTTTTGTTTAAATCGCCCGACTCAATATGCGCTGATCCTTCCAGCGCTGTTGTCTTTAGGCTATGTCATTCCTTTTATGGGGAATAAGAAACTACGTTTGAGAGACGTACATTTTATTAAAATTTTTCTGATCGCAATCGTCTGGTCTTATGTGACGGTTTTGTTGCCTTTTTTAGAATTTAAAATTGCAATTGGCGTCCGAGAGTTAGGAATCTTGTTGGAGCGCATCCTTTTTATTTTTGTAATTACCTTGCCTTTTGATTTGAGAGATTGGGAAATTGACAAAAAAAATCAAGTTCGAACGATTCCTGCGACGATAGGTGTAAAAAACACGCTTCGATTAGCACTCTTTATCCTACTACTTTGGGCCTTGCTTTTTTCTGCCATCTACCCTTTATCAATTATTTTGGCTCTTTTAATTTCTGGACTATCAACAGGTATTTTAGTCTACTATTCCCCAAAACAGCAGCACGATTATTACTTTACAGCGTTGATGGATGGAACGATGCTTTTGCAGTATATTTTAGTGCTTGTATTTACTGG
>CACVAQ010000182.1 GCA_902727865.1 uncultured Aureispira sp.
AACAAAACCCCTTAATCAGAGGACTAAGGGGTTTTGTATTAAAGGTAGCTTGTTTTTTGTGTCTAAATATCCATTTCGTACACTTTATATTCTTTATAAACCTCGGCACTCACTGCACGCATTCCTCTGTTCATCATTTCATTTTCTTTGAGAATATAACTCCCTTCACAATATTTGAAACCACGTTCTAGACCCGCATCAATTAAATGCTTATAAACAACAGCGTCAATTCCTTTTCCTTGAAACTCTTTAAAAAGCCCCAATAAGATCACGCGCATCCATTCAACTTTAGTTTTATCGGTAAAAATTTTATACCCATGCGGGAATAATTTTCCTTTCAAATCTTTTAAAATAAAGTTAAAATCCAAAACCGCCACCGCCATACCAGCTAGTTTGCCATCTACATAAATGAAAGGAATCAACTCAGGAATAGCAATCATTTTGAACTTCTCTGCATAAGCATCAATCTCTCCGTCGGTTAGTGGAACAATTCCCCAAAGTGGTTCCCAGGCTCGATTGTAAATTTCCTTAATTTTTTTGACCTCATTATCAAGGTCTTTCATATTAAGCGGGCGAATTTCTACCTTATATCGTTTTTTTACTAGCGCAGCTCCCCGTTTTAATTTTTCATTATTAAAAATGGTCTCGGCATCCATCTTGTAAGCCAATAATTCTTGACGACAAGGCAACCCGTAATTGGTAAACAAGTGCTGATAGTACTCATGTTGATAAGGCATGTCGACACGAGGAGCGTCATCAAAACCTTTGGTTAATAAACCAAAATCATAGCTAGAAGAAGGACTTGCAGGACCTTGCATTTTTGTTAAACGGTGATTTTTTAACCATTCTTTTGCCGTATCTAAAAGTAGATTGGCAACTTCTTGATCGTTAATACACTCAAAGAAACCAAAGAAGCCTACGCCCCCTTCGTCTTTATGATATTCGTTGTAACGATCATTATTAATCGCCGCAATACGCCCAACTGCTTTGCCTCCTTTATAAGCGATGTACAATTTCATTTGACCATATTCATAAAAAGGATGTTTCCCCTTAGCTCCTAACAAAGCATCTGCCATGGTGTTTAATCCAAACATATGACGCATGTCAACTAATAAAGGAGAAACCCAATAAGGATTGTTTTTATAAATATCAAAAGGAAGCATCATAAATGCCTTCTTTTCTGCCTTACTTCTTGCAACAGCAATTGTTAGTTTAGCCATAATTGTAGTGTTGTGTTATTTTGAAAAGGAAGATAAGGGTAAACTCACAAAAATAGCTGTAAAGCTTACCCTTATATCTTTTGTTTTATAGGTTTAATCTCCTAGAATCGCTATATCGATGGGTGTGCAGTTTAAATAATCCCTAATTTTTTACCAATTTTACGATAAGATTCAACGACTTTTTCCAAATGTTCTGGTTCATGTGTCGCCATAAAGCTATTACGCATCATAGATTTGTTAGGCGGTGTTGCTGGTGGAATAAATACATTGACAAAAATACCTTCATCAAACAATCCTTTCCACAAACCAAAGGCTTTTTTATTGTCTCCAATCAAAACAGGAACGATAGCGGTACGCCCATCAATAACATTGAAACCAGCATCTTTTAAACCACTACGTACAAATTCAGCATTTTGGACCAAGCGAGCCACACGTTCTGGCTCTTGCACAACAATATCCAAAGCGGCAATTGCTGCGGCAACAGAAGAGGGTGTTGGAGAAGCACTAAAAATCAAGGCTGGAGAATGATGTTTTAGGTAATTAATAACCCGCTCATCTCCTGCAACAAAACCACCCAAAGAGGCTAGGGTCTTGCTGAAAGTACACATGATTAAATCCGTATCATCTTCTACCCCAAATTCACTGGCAGTTCCTCGGCCACCTTTTCCGATTACGCCAAAAGCATGTGCATCATCTACCAAGGTTTTGGCATTGTATTTTTTTGCTAATTTAGTAATGCCTTCTAATTCTGCTATATTTCCAAAAGTACTGAATACACCGTCTGTAACGATGAATTTTCCAGCTTCTAGTGGCAAACTAGCTAATTTGCGCTCTAGGTCTTCTAAGTTACAATGTTTGTAACGAATTACGTTGGTACCTGTAGAGCCTTTTGCGACAAAGTTACCTGCTTGAATACTAGCATGGTTATCTCTATCTGAAAAAATAGTATCGCTTCTTTTTACCAAAGGTTGGATAACTCCTTGACTTGTTTGGTAACCTGTGCTAAATAACAAGGCATTGTCTTTTCCAACAAATGCCGCTAATTTGCGCTCCAATTCTTCATGCAATGGAATCGTTCCAGTTAGGTAACGAGAACCAGAACAAGAAGTACCATATATTTTTAGGGCATTAACTGTTGCTTCTTTTACTTTTGGGTGGGCAGTCAATCCTAAATAATTGTTAGAACCAGCCATAATAACGCTCTTCCCATCCATTTTTACAACGGGGCCTTCACTTTCTTCAATAGGACGAAAATAAGGATAAATTCCTGCTGCTTTTACATCGTCAGCATAAGTGTAATCGTAGCACTTATCAAATAACGAAGGTAGTTTATTGTCAGTTTCATGTGAACTCATAAAATGATTATTTTTTGTCTCTAAACGTAAGAAAGAATACTTTTCTTATCTTTGAAAATTAATCGAATGTTCAAGTAATAAGGATTACTTATATTTATATGTGTTCGCAAAAGTAGTACTATTTATTTCAAAAAGCATACATTCGTAATAAAAATTACTAGACGAAGCCTCTATATAAAGTCATTTTAATATAATATTTTTTTTAATAAATAGTTGAAAATAAGCATAAGATGGGAAAGAAAGTTGTTTCATTTGTGACAGGCGCTAATGGGTTTGTTGGTAGTCATTTGGTAGATTACTTATTGGAACAAGGCCATGAGGTTCATGCCATTGTGCGTTCTTCAAGCAACCTGCAATGGTTGGATGGAAAGGATGTAACCTTGCATACTTGTGGCTTAAATAGTGCGGAAGATTTGAAGCTTGCTTTTCAAGGAGCAAATTATATTTATCATATAGCAGGCGTCGTTAAAGCTTTGACGAAGGACGGTTTTATGAAAGGGAATGTGGAAATGACACGCAATGTTATGGAAGCAGCTGCTACTATTTCAAGCATTCAACGAGTATTGGTCACCAGTAGTATGGCCGCCACAGGCTATGCAGAAATGGGGAGTGACGTTGACGAAAATACGCCTTTAAATCCAATCGAACCGTATGGAGATAGTAAAGTAGCGCAAGAAGAAGTAACTAGAGAATATGCCGATAGAGTTCCGTTTACCATCGTGCGCCCTCCTGGAGTTTACGGTCCAAGAGATACCGAAATTTTTGCTTTCTTTAAGGCGATTAACAATGGTGTTAGCGCTATGATGGGATTTACACCCAAGGAAATGAGTTTGATTCATGTCCGTGATTTGGTTCAAGGAATGTATCAGGCGGCTACGAACGAAAATTCAGTTGGGGAAGTTTATTTCTTAGGTTCTTTGGAGTGTTATAATTGGAAACAATTAGGTGATTTTGCTTCGAAAGCTATGAACAAAAAAACATGGACGATTAAGATTCCGCATTTCGTGATCTTTATATTGGGCTTCTTTGGTCAAATATTAGAATCTTGGTTTGGAATGGATGTCGCTTTAAACAAAGATAGAGCCTATCGAATTACAAGACCCTCTTGGTATTGTAATTCCAATAAAGCAGTGAAAGAATTAGGCTTTGAACAAACCGTATCTATTGAAGATGGTTTCAAATCGACAATTGATTGGTACAAAGAGAAAGGTTGGCTGTAAGTAAAGCAGCTTTAAACATAGATGAATACAATGAAGAAGTTAATAATTCAAAATAAAGAAATTGGATACCATTCTAGCAAGGCAGGAGATTTTATTTGCTTGACAGACATGGTTCGAGGCTTGGAAGGTGATCCTAGGGATTACATAAGAAACTGGCTTAGAACAGGTGCTACCTTGGAATTTTTAGGAGTTTGGGAGAAAGTACACAACCCTAGTTTTAATGTGGTGGAATTCCACCACATTAAAACGGAGTTCATTAAAAACACCTTTTTGATGTCTACTAAGAAGTGGATTACTCGGACAAATGCAAGGGGTTTGCAAGCCAAAGCGGGGCGATATGGGGGAACTTATGCCCACAGTGACATTGCGATTCAATTTGCAACTTGGCTGAGTCCAGAGTTTTATGTCTACATGATTAAAGAGTTTCAACGCCTAAAAGCGGAGGAAGCGGAGGGCGCACAGGAAACTTTGGAATGGAATGTGAAGCGCATTTTGAGCAAGGTTAATTATGCGATTTTAACGGATTCTATTCGAGAAAATTTAATTCCTCTTAAGTTAGAAGGCAGCGACAAAGGCGGGTTTGTTTATGCAAGTGAAGCCGATTTGATTAATGTGGCGCTGTTTGGAATGACGGCAAAAGAATGGCGGGTTGCCAATACTGAAAAGAAAGGCAATATGCGTGATTTTGCAACGGCAGAACAGTTGTTGGTTTTGGCGAATTTAGAAAACATTAATGCGGAGTTTATTAAAGATGGTTTCGCACAGGATGAGCGATTGATTCGATTGAATGACGCAGCTATTCACCAAATGAACATCTTATCACAGTCTACAGCATTGACCAAATTATTAAAATAAGATAAAAAATCCGCACAATGGTATTTCTGTTGTGCGGATTTTTTTATTGGTTAATGGCATCAATCATCCCTTTGAAAATATAGCCATGAAAAGGATAAACAGAGTACCAATACAATCGACCTAATACGCCTTTGGGTCTAAATGTTGCCGTTAGAATCAACTGATCATTTTTTATTCTGAATTCTAACCAAGCTTCCCCAGGAAGTTTCATTTCGGCAAATAATAATAATCTACCTTCTTCCTCATCGGCATACAAGACTCGCCAAAAATCTAAGGCATCTCCTGCGGTTAAAGAAGTTTGGTTGGTTCTGCCCCTTCTTAAGCCAACGCCTCCAAATAATTTATCCATATAGCCCCTTAATTGCCACAAAAAATCGCCTTTGTACCAACCATTCTTGCCTCCAATTTTCCAAATTTTTTCGGTTGCCCTTTCTTTGGATTTGAGTACACGGGTTCTTTCATCTTTAAAACAGCCGTAAGAAGGAACATCAATAAAATCAGAAATATTAAAGTTGAGCCGACCACTCACTTGTGAATCCTTCCAACTAGAAACAATTTGATTGCTGTCTATTTTTGTAAAGGCTCTAGAAAGCGATTCTTTATAAGGGATGGGCTGAATATCAAGTATGGTATTGATGTCATCATTTCTGCAAATGACTTCTACTTTCATACTATCGACCAAAGCGCAGGCTAATTTATAAGACGTAGAGGTTACAAAAAACAACCAATAAGAAGACAATCTAGGCGTCATAATTGGGAGGGTATAAATCCAGCGTTTTAAATTCCTAGATTCGGCAAAACCTAAGAGCATTTCTTTGTACGATAGAATATCAGGACCGCCAATGTCAAAGTTTTTGTCATACACGGCTTCACAAAAAAGGGCATTAGATAGAAAATTAATCACATCTGTTACCCCAATTGGTTGACATTTTGTATTGAGCCATTTAGGGGTAACCATAATCGGTAATTTTTCGATTAAGTCTCTGATAATCTCAAAAGAAGCGCTACCCGAACCAATAATTATTCCTGCTCTTAAGGTGGTCAAATGATAGCTTCCTTTGTTTAATTCATCTTCTACGTTTTTTCTTGAACTCAAATGCTTGGACAACAGATCTTCGTTGATAATTCCACTCAAATAAATGACCTGGGTTACCTTTGTTTTGGAGAGGGCGCCCCTAAAATTTAAAGCCGCTTTTTGCTCAAGAATAAGATAATCCTTGGAGGCAGACATAGAATGTACTAAGTAATAAGCAGCATCTATATTGCTAGGAATTTGTTCCAAAGAGGCAATGTCTAGCAAATCTATTTTTAAAACCTCTATGCTTGATAATAATGAATCGGGTGGATTGAAACGCTTTGGATCTCTGACACAACAAATAACATGATGCCCTTGTGCAACTAGTATCGGTAAAAGCCGTTTCCCGATATAACCTGTTGCTCCTGTTAATAATATATTCATAGTTTGAGTTCGTTTACTTTGTTA
>CACVAQ010000183.1 GCA_902727865.1 uncultured Aureispira sp.
TTAAGCACATTAAAAATATACTGTGTTTCATCGCTTTGTTTATTGATTTCTAAATTTAAAACATTCCTAAGATAGATTTTTTTGATAAAAAAAATAAGTCGTAAGTCGTATTCATCTTCTGTATCCAAAAGATATACGACTTACGACTTAAAATTAACGACGAAAAAATTAGCACGGGTTAAAAATGCTTCGTGACAACAGTTGTTCACTTTATTTATTTCTCATTCCTAAACTACAGCTTACGCATATTAATTAACTCCATAAACAACGTTTTTTTTCGTCTAGAAACTTCCACTTCGGAGCCATCGCCCATTCTAATTTTATTCTTCGTTTTCATAAACTGCTGGATGTGGCTCAAGTTGATCAAATGAGACTGATGCACTCTAAAAAAGCCTTCAGGAGCCAACAATTCTTCAAATTCTTTCAAGGTTTTCGGGGCCACAATTTTTTTACCTGTTGCCAAATAAATAATCGTGTAATTGCTACTAGCCTCACAGCGAATAATTTCAGAAATGCGGACAAAATGAAACTCGTCTACCGAAGGAATGGCAATCTTATCAAACTTATTTTCCTTGTACAACTCAAACATACTGTCTACACTTTTTGCTGAATTTGCATTGCTAGACTGTTGCACCTTTCCGACCGCATCAATTAACTCCAAAGGATCAATTGGTTTCAATAAATAATCAATCGCAGAATATTTAAACGCCTTGAGCGCATACTCATCATAAGCCGTCGTAAAAACCAAATTAAAATTAATCTTTGGCAATCGTTTCAACAAATCAAAGCCTGTCCCGTCATTCATTTTGATGTCTAAAAACACCAAATCGACCTTTTTGCTGGCAATCAGTTTCAGCCCTTCCTCTACCCCATCTGCCGTTCCAACAACATTAACATCAGGGCAATGCATTTGCAAAAATTTCATGAGCGTGATTTGTGCCCCTTGCTCGTCGTCTATAATTACAGTATCTATCATGTGTTTTTTCTTTTCTTATTTGATCTTTGCAGCTTTCCAAGCGCTGCTTTAAGCCTTAAATTTAATCGGCAACAGTAACTCTACCTGTGTCCCAATGGCATTTCCTGCGGCATCTTTTAAGTCAACGACTTGAATAAAAGGACCGGTCATTTTTTCTTTTATCGTCAAATAGCGCAAACGCTGTTCCGTAATTTTTATGCCCAAGGATTCTTGGCTTTCGTCTGTTTTAAACGCAGCGGCTGCCGCTCGACCAATGCCATTATCTTTGATCGTACATTTTATCATATTATTATTATAATCCTCAAACTGAATGAGTAAGGTTCCCTTCTCCGATTTGCGCAACAAACCATGTATAATCGCATTCTCAATAAAAGGCTGAATAACCAAAGGCGGAATCATCACAAAATGAGCATCTTCAATCGCTACTTCATCCAATTCATAATCAAAGGCCTCCTTAAAACGACGTTGCTCCAACTCGATGTAATTTTCCACAAACTCAATTTCTTGGCGCAAGGGAATATAAGCTTGTCTTGAATTTTGTAAAATTCGACGCATCAACCGTGAAAATTTGGCTAGATAAATACTCGCCTCCGCATTATTATCGGTTGCAATCAAACTTTGGATCGAGTTCAAGGAATTAAACATAAAATGAGGATTCATTTGCGAACGCAAAGCACGTTGTTCCAACTCTGTTTCTCGAATCTGAGTTTTCAATTTGTCTTGGCGAAAAACCAATAAACCAATTATTATAATTAACAACAAACCACTAATCAACGCAAAAATAATGTAGCGATTCTGTTGATCCTTCAACTCCTGATTTCGGCTACTTTCCTCATTTAACTTAACAATTAACTCGTTCTTTTCTTCCAATTCGGCATTCTCCCGTTCCAATTCTCTAGTTTTGTGTTTGATTTGGATTTCGGCTATTTCTCGATTTTTATCTTGATTAAAAATAGAATCCTTAACGACTTGGTGTTTTTTATAAAAATCCATTCCGCTCTGATAATTTCCACTCTCTTGATAGACATCCGACAAGGTTTGATAAATATCTTTTGTCAAAACCATTGCCCTAGCATTTCGAGCAATCGGCATCGCTTTTAACAAATAGCCTTCAGCAGCCTTGTATTGCCCTCGATCTAGTTCAACCTTTGCCATCCCTTGCAACACCTGTGCAATTCCAATGATGTCATTTAGCTCGATATAAAATTCTTCCGCTTTTTTAAAATAAAGAATTGCCTTATCATTAAACTGCTCATAATTAGACAGCAAACCCAGCGCATAATTACCATAAGCGATCCCTCTTGTATTCGACATCTTCTCGCTCAATTCCAAGCCCGCATTCATCAATTCATTTGCCTGTGTCCAAGCATCTTTTTGCATATAAATCAAGCCTTGTTCCGTATAGATTAACGCTGTTAAATTTTTGTCCTTCCCCTTACTTAAATAAGAAGCTGCTTTATTATAATACAACACCGCTTTGGTCGTATCTTGGAGGTTGGCATAGGACTTCCCAATATGATAATAGCCCAATGCCAAGCTTTTTTTATTGCTAATTTGTTTGGCAATATTAATGGACTTAATACTGCATTCTATCGCCTTATAAGCATAACCTTTGGTGCTATAAATCAAACTTAGGCGAGCATAAGCCGTTGCTTTTAGAATAGGTCGATTGAGATATTCCGCAATTTGAATCGCCTGGGTGACTTTCTTAATCGCTAATTCGTATTGTCCCAAACCAAAACGCAGCAAACCTTGATCGTTCAGCACATTGCCCATCCCTATAGACAAAGAATCTTTTTGTGCCAATTGGTAGGCCTCATCACAGTAACGTTTGGCACGTTTTACATCTCTATTATAATAAATAGTCGTCAACTGATTATAAGCAGCAATCCGTTTCACCCGATCTACTTCCTTATTCAACGCTTGCTCTTTCAAGCCTTTGATCAGAGAAGAAGACTGTGCAAAGCTTAGTTGAGCCCCTAGAAATAAAATGATATAAAAAAGGTATTTCATTGATTTAGATTCTGTCTGTCAGTACTTAGCTACGCTGCTACTTAGCTGCCCTGCTACTTATTCCCTTTGGTCAGGAGCCTTTCACTTATTATAGCAGCTATTGACTCTTTTTTAAGACCACTTCTTGTCGAATAAACCGTCCACTTGGTTGCAAAATATAATAAATACGCTGTTTCGTTGCCCCTTCTTTGTAATACTCCTCTTCTGTTTTCCCCGTTCCATATTCAACAACAGATCGGCTAGAACGCATTTCAATCGTAGAATCTACTAAAAAATGACTGGTCATTTTTTCTTTTAATTGCCGCCCATTGTACTCCAAGTCAAGGCTTTTCCCCACCTTACACGCATCCAACAAATGGCCTGCATAATCATAGGTCAACAAAAAAGTAACATCGTAACGATCCCAACCCGTGTCCGCTTCAAAATTCACCAAGACTCCTACATAAGTAGGCATTCTATAGACACAACACAAGGCAGTATAATGCATTTCATTGGGCTTATAATGCTTTGATTTTATATCATAATAATTAAAACTACCTTCTGGCCTCAGCAACACTTGATTCATAATATAGCGTTTTGCCAAGCGGTAAGGGATTATTTTTTTATAATCTTCTTTGGACGATTCCTTTACGCCACTTTTCCAACGAAAGCCTTTTTGTTGAATCCCTTCGTGTACCACAAAGGGTAAAGCAGGCTCTAAATCAAAATAATTTAAAAACTCTTGAAAGCGACGAATATTATCAAAACGATAAGGAATCGCTTGCCCGATTGGTCTTTGAATCGCTTTTAAGTTAAAAATATATCGACGATTCTTTAGTATATTTTCCCACGTTCCCGTAATAGATTTCCAATTTGCACTATACGTTCCTACAAAAATAGAAGGGTTTTGATTGCTAATCGCACTCACTTCTCTCAATACAATCAGGTTGCCTTCTCTCAACTCTCCTTCTATGGCGACACTTTTACGGTATTTGTCATAAAAATAAGCTCCTGTCAAGGTAGCGCCCGATTGCTTTAATTCCATTGTAATGGAATATTCTTTGTTCACCGAACCTTTAAAAAAGTGATACAGGGTATCTGTTTTTTGTGCAAAAGCGCTCGAAGCCGTAAACAGTAATACAATTAAATACAGTAATTTTGTCATTAGTTATAGTGTTCTTAGACACTAAAGTACTGTATTTTGTAGAGAATTGGAAGTGGAATAAAACTTTAGCCTTGCCAAACTAGTATTTGGCGCTTGTTCCGATTATTTGGAAACTCGTTTGAGGCATGAAGTAGAACGATTCTTTCAGCAAGTAGCTGACCAAATGTTCTCAAACATGAATTTTGGTGTTTTTTCTATCGTTTGATAAACGAAGTGTTTTACTTCGTTCTCTGTTTTACTTCGGGAGAACCTTGCCAAAAATCTTATTTTTTGACCGTTCCTAAACAACTTCCCCTACTTTCCTGTTACAAAAAAGTGGTTCACAAAAAAAATAAAAATGCTCAAAATTGCCTTTTCTCCGATTTATAAATACAGCTTACCCGAAGGGCATCGTTTTCCGATGTCAAAATATGAATTGATTCCCGCACAATTAGTACATCAAGGTATTATAGAAAAGGAGCAGTTTTTTGAACCCAAATCTTTAGAAGAAGCTTGGATTTTGCGGACGCATTGCCCAATCTATTGGCAAAGTTTAAAAGACCTCACGATTAGTCCCAAAGCCGCTCGAAAAATTGGTTTCCCAGTGAATCAAAACTTAATCCAACGAGGGCGAGTCATTACGCAAGGGACGATTGATTGTGCCTTGTATGCACAAAAGTATGGCGTGGCAATGAATGTTGCAGGTGGAACGCATCATTCGTTTAAGGATAGAGGCGAAGGTTTTTGTGTCTTGAACGACTTTGCCATTGCCTCCAATTATTTGTTGGATCATAACTTAGCACAACAGATTTTAATTATCGACTTGGACGTGCATCAAGGAAATGGTACGGCAAAGATTTTTGAACACGAACCAAGGGTTTTCACCTTCTCTATGCATGGCGCTAAGAACTATCCGCTGCAAAAAGAACAGTCTGACTTGGACCTTCCTTTGCTAGATGGTTTGGAAGATGCGCCTTATTTGGATTTGGTTCGAGCCTATATTCCTCAATTATTAGAAGACGTGCAACCCGATTTTGTTTTTTACTTGTCGGGCGTAGACGTTTTGGCAAGCGATAAATTGGGGCGTTTGGGCATGAGTCTTGAAGGCTGTCGAATGCGAGACCAATTGGTTTTTGAGTATTGCAAAGCAGCCGAAGTTCCTGTTGCGGTTAGTATGGGCGGTGGTTATTCCCCCAAGTTAGCCGACATTGTAGATGCCCATTGCAATACGTTTAAAATGGCACAAGAAGTTTTTTTTGATTAGAAAAGCGAACTAAGGTACCATTGGATGGTTCTTATGAAATCTAAAAATAAACTTGGCTTGAACATCAACAAAAATATAAATCCCCAAACAGAACCCCAATAATGTGCATCGTGTCCAATGTTATCATTTGCTTTTTTGCTCTTATAAGCAGAATAGGCTAAGTAGAGCACTCCAAAAATAAACGCCCGAAGACTAAGCACTTCCATTGGTATAAAAATAAGCCCAATTTTCGCAATGGGATTTAATAAAATACTAGCAAAAACAATACTAGACACTGCTCCAGATGCTCCTAAGGCATTATAAGAGGAATTATAACGATGTTTATAAAAAGAGTAGACCGAAGACATCGCCAAGCCTGTAATGTAGAGTGTAAGGTATAATATAGGTCCCACCAAAGGACCAAATAAGGCTTCGTTTTTCAATAAGACTTCCAATTGTCCACCAAACATAAATAAGACAAAGCAATTAAACCCAAGGTGCATCCAATCTTTGTGAATCAAGCCGTGACTAAAAAAGCGATACCATTGATTGTACTGATCTATTGCCGCTGCATTGAACAACATTTTGCGTTTCTCATCCGAATTTTCCATGTACCGATAAGAAGTATAGACCGTAATGGCCAAAATCAAATAGGTCAATGGAGCGTCGTACAAACTGGGTTCTCCGCCTAATTGTAAAAATAAACTATTCATGAAATTTGTTAATTATTGTAAGAATTGGATAGGTATAT
>CACVAQ010000184.1 GCA_902727865.1 uncultured Aureispira sp.
ATTATAAATAGATCGCTTTGATTGAAAGATTAGCAAGAAAGCAGCCACTTTTGAAGTGGCTGCTTTCTTGCGTTTAAAATCGCTGCTTTCTTACTTTGACTATTCTAAAAAAGCCTTCCCACCTTTAATACTCTCGACCATATCAACGTGTACTTTCTCAATTTTTTGCTCTTCTTCTTTTAAGTAAGCCAAAATAGCTGCTTCAGACATCGCTTTGTATTCCTCTTCGTTCAATTCGGTGTTTTTAAATTCGTGCATCCAATTCATCATTCCATCATCTGCTTTTTTGAGTGCCGTTAGCAGCGTCAAAATAGAATCTTTTCGTAGGCTATCTAGAGGCATCTCTTTTAGTTCAAGCCTCAATTTGTTTCTGACACCTTCAATGTTTGCCATCAAAAGCATGGCCGTATCGTGCTTCTCTCCTACTACTTGATACAAATTCACGGCATCCGTAGACAGTTTCCAACCTTCATTTTCTGTCGATTCCACAGCGCTATTATTTCCACAACTAATTAAGAACAAACTCATTACCAACAAGAATAAATACTTCATTTTTTTATTTTTTTTGCCTTTTAGAATTAATACTTCGTTGAATTTAGCTACGCTGCTTCTACTAGGTTTAGTTTTTTTATCAAAAAACACAAAACCCATTTCATAGCAGCATTCGGTTTTCTAACGAAGTATTCTTAGAATACAATTATTAACTAAACTTTGACTTTTGCTAAGAACTTAAAACCGATGTTTTTGTTACTTTTGTGGTGCAAAGGTAAAGAATTAAGAATAGAGATTGCATTCTATTTAAAAATCTTACTAAAAATTAATCGAACAAAGAGAGCTACATTCTATGGAATTATCGCCTAAAAAAGTATCCGAGTCAAGAACGATCATGACCGAAATGATTATGCCTAATGATACCAATCCGATCGACAATTTGATGGGTGGAAATCTATTAAAATGGATGGATGTTGTCGCAGGAATTTGTGCTGGTAGACATTGCGAAAGCTATGTCGTTACGGTTTCTGTTGATAATGTATCCTTTGACAAACCAATTCCCTTGGGAGATGTCATTACCTTAGAGTGTGTTATTACTAGGGCATTTACTACTTCTGTAGAAGTCTATGTAGAGGTATTTTCATCCGACATTAAGGGCAAAAATACACGTCGATGCAACGATGCTTATTTTACATTTGTAGCTGTTGATGACAAAGAAAAGCGCCCCGTCAAAGTTCCTCCTTTGTTGGCTTTGACGGCTGAGGAGAAAAAACGCTATGACGAAGCCTTGCAGCGTCGACAAATTCGCTTGATTTTTTCTGGACGATTGGGAACAGAGGAAACCTTGAAACTAAAAACAGAATTACTAAAAGATTAGATTAATTGTATCATTAAAAACGGTTGTTTGACAACTCGAACTAAGTTTCATGTAGAAAGCTGTAAATTGCTGCCTGTTAGCAAATTTCCTGACTACTTAAAACGTACGATTTACTACTAAAAAAGTAAAACCAAAGCCCTAATCGTATTCGCTGAAAAAGTTGTCAAAGAGCCTTAAAAACAAACTAAATTATGAAAAATATTCTTTTTACAGCGTTCCTACTCTTCTCTGCAACGCTATTTACGCAAGCACAAGAAGCTGCAAAAGCAACTAAAAGTGTTACTTATAATGTCGATGCAATGCATTCTTCCTTAGTATTCTCTGTGGGCTACAAACTGAGTGACTTTCACGGCAGCTTTGGAGAAATAGCAGGCAAGGCCGTTCTTACCGACGCAAAAGATTTCAGCACTGCTGCTGTTGAGTTTACCGTTCAAATTGCCTCTATCAATACGAATTCAGAGGGTAGAGATGGACATTTGCAAGGAGAGCGTTATTTTAATGCAGAAAAAGCAGCGACAGCAACCTTCAAAAGTACGTATATTAAACCAACTGGACCTAATACCTATGCAATGACGGGGGATTTGATGATTGCAGGTACTACCTTATCTCAAACTGTAATTGTTGAAGTGAAAGGTCAAGGTATCGTAGAAGGAAAAGGGGGCAAAAAGTCGGACCTCATGGGCATAAAAGCGACCTTTAACTTTAATAGAAGCAACTTTGGTATCAAAGGTGGTTTGCCTTCAATTGCTGATAATGTAGAAATTACAGCAGCGCTTTCTTTGGAAAAAGAATAAATTGGATTAAAAAACGGAAGGTCTTAACCTTTGTTGTACCTTCTAGCAAAAGAATAATCAGTCTGGTAGTTGTCTATCGGACTGATTATTTAAACAACTGTTTTTGTTTATAATAAAAAAACGGACCGTTTTGAAAAATTTTAGCTTGTTCCTTCCCGACATGACATGTGCTCTTATTTATTCGTAGTTTAAAAATCATCAACCAAAAATGAAAAAACTAACTTATTTAATAATTTCAGTGGTGTTTGCATTCAGTTGTAACTCAAATATTAAGGATACAGAAACAAAAATTGTACTCGAAAAAGGAACTGAAGTTCTTGAAGAGAACACTAAACAAGAAGGGCAAGAAGTTCTACCGACAGAAAAAAAGGTTGCTCTATTAGGCTTTTGGGTTGGTTACTTCAAAAAAGATGCTCAAAAAGACGGTACTGAAAAAGAGGTTTATGTAGACCAAGGTTTTTATTGGAATAGAGACAATAAAATAAATATATCAATTGATACAATAACAGACAGTTTAGTCATAGGACATAGTGTTGTTGCAGGAAACGACAGACCTTTTAAGGGAACGCTTCAAAATGGAATATTTGAAGTACAAGAGCCTGGAGATGATAAGTATGATGGAAAATTCAAATTTGAAATTTCTGAAAACAAATTAATCGGAACATGGACTGCGTATAAAAATATTGATATTAAACACCGAACCTATGAGCTTAAAAAAATGAACTTTTCTTATCAGCCAAATATCCTGTTGGAAGAAGTAACAGAATATGTAGATTGGAATGCCTTGAATGAAGAAAAAACAATTGAAGGGTATCAAGATGGCGAATTTGGGAATTGGATAAGAAAAGAGTTTGCTACTGCAACTGAATTGATTTATAGCATAAATGCCTCGAATACTTTATTAAACAAGGAAGACGTAGAAAATTTAAAAAAAGGAGATATTACAATCATTAGAAACACCATTTATGCTCGACATGGTTACTCCTTCAAAAATAGACCGCTTCGTGTGTTTTTTGATGCACAAAGTTGGTACATTCCTGTTCATACAGATATTAAAGCGGACTTTACTGAAATTGAAAAAACGAATATTAAACTACTCCTTCGCTATGAGAAAAATGCCGTAGAATATTATGACCATTTTGGAAGAGGCTAATCTGATTTGCACGTTGAGCATCTGCAACAAAAACAATGAACCCATCATAAACTTGAACCCATGAAACCATATTTTATTCTACTATTGATACTAAGCATTTATGCTTGTTCCAACCCTCCGAAAACTGAAAGTAAGGCGACAATTAAGCAGGAAACTGAAAAAGTTGATCCGCAAAAAAAAACAGACGCCATTAAACCTAATGCAGCAATACAATTTTCTAACACAGAAGGTGAAGCGGTCTTACTTGGAGAACGAATAGAGCTTCTTGATCTACATTTGAATAAAATCGTAGATATTTCAAACCTCTCTGGTCGGATTGTCCAGATAGAAGGTGTATCGGATAGTTTGTTTAATCAAGCAGGATTGGGAGGCATTTGTAATTCTTTTTGGTATGTTAAGATTCATAGTGATAAAATAAAGGGCATCGTTAACGGAAGGCAAGTTTTTAAAATACTAGATTTAAAAGAAAAAGAAAAATTCACCATAGAAGGCAATACGATTGAACTTTTAAGAACAAGGTTTTTTGGTATGGGCGTATTCCATCAAGGAGACCTAATGGGCTGCCCTAGTGACGAACCAATTGTTCTAAAAGACTCCGTTCATAATTATTATGGACTGGTGGATTTAGTGCAAAACGATTATTCTCAAGAGGCAAGTTACGGTAAGACGTACCCCTATTTTGAACTGGTAGATAATGATGGCGGTTACGATCGTGTTGATTCTTTATTTGCTGAAGGGGCAAAATTTAGGCTTAGAATTCATAGAATGTTTCAAGAAGGGCACAATCACTCTGATGTCTTATTCAGCTTTGAAAAGGATCAATATAAAGCGGAATATCTTAATTTTGGAGCGAGAATTTATGATTAAGATTTGAACCCTTTTTTCTAAACTTATAAATTGGTACTTTTTAGGAAATAAGCCCATTCAACCGTAGATAAGAAAACCCTGCTTTTCGCAGAACTTTCTTATCTATGCATCTTCTAGGCAAGTAAAATAATCCTTTCATTTCATCCTAAACAACAAGAGTACCTTAAGACAGGAATTACCCTTTCAAAAAGGCACTGTAAGTGTTCTTAATCGCATTTTTCATACCTTCAAAAATAAGATCGGCTTCCTCCTTTGTCAGTGTAATTGGAGGCGCAAATAACATATGATCCCCCTCTAACAGGTTTACAGTTCCTCTACAAGCATAAGTGACCAAACCTTCTTTAAGAGCATTTGCCTCCACCTTTTTATTAAACAAATAGCTTGGATCAAAAATTGCCTTGCTTTTTTGATTTTTAACAAACTCAATCCCTAGAAACAAGCCTTCTCCACGAACATCACCAACACATTCTATTTCTTTTAGCGTTTCCAATTTTGCTTTAAGATAAGCTCCTACCACCCTTGAATTTTCAACTAGTTGATGTTCTTTTATATATTCTAGATTTGCATTCCCTACCGCAGCTGCCAAGGGCATACAAGAATAGGTTTGACCACTGTAAAAAGGGTGACCGCTTTCCTTTATCGCATTAAAAACACGATCGTGAATAATGATGGCTCCAAGTGGGAAGTAGCCCGAACTGATCCCTTTCGCACAACATAAAATATCTGCGTGATCGCCGTAATTATTAATTCCAAAATTTGTTCCTGTTCGCCCAAAACCAGTCATAACCTCGTCTGCAATAAGAAGAATGTCGTGTGCGACACAAATTTCTTTAATTCGTTTAAAGTAATTTTTAGTTGGTCCCGCAGCTCCTAGAGCAGCGCCAACAATTGGTTCGGCAAGGAAACAGAAAATTTCGGGATGCGCCTCAATCGTTGCTTTAAATTCTTGAATTAAAAAGTCTTCATACTGCTCTTCCGTCATGCCTTCTTCCTTCCGATAACTAAAGCAAGGGGAAACATGGTGGTGTCCAATCATGAGGTCCGTATAAAAGTCTCTTCTTGCTTTCAGACCACCAACATCCAGAATACTGATCGAATTACCGTGGTAACTTCCCCAACGAGCCAACACTTTTGTTCGCTTATATCCTTTCGCTTTTTGATATTGGTAAGCAATCTTAATCCCATTTTCTACCGCTTCTGTACCGCCCGAAATAGTCCAAGCACGGTTAAATCCTTCGGGAGCAAATGCACAAAGATTGGCTAAATAGTTGTCTAGTTCTTCGTTATAAAATAAATGCGTTGGGTGAACTGCTAACTTTTTTGATTGTTCGTACAATGCTTTAGAAATCGCTTCATTGCCATGTCCAATATGGGTTACAGCAGCGGTACAGCCACTTGTATCAATATATTTATTACCTGATTTATCAAAAAGATAAATACCTTCCCCTCTTTCAATCATCGGGTAATCTTTGTTGTAATTAGCGCAAATCAATTGCGAGTTGATAATATGTTTCATAATTATCCTTCTGTTAAGGCTATGTTTAAAAATATTTTTTTTTACTGAACTTTAACCATTACTCCGTTGAAAACCCGAACGAAGCGAACTAAAGCGTAGCGCTCAGGAGTTTAGCGACTAACAAAACGGTCTTACCTAAGTAAGTAAAAGGCAGAACCACGATCAAAGAACGCATTAAAGTATCAATACTTGAAGATAATAAAAACAAGACTTAATAACTACATTACTCCGTTGAAAAATCGTATTAGTTTGATTATCAGTAAGATGACTTTTTAATTACCAAAGTATTAAAAAGCTGATAATCAAACTAATGCAAGATGCTTTTTTATGTTTTTCATAGAACCCGAA
>CACVAQ010000185.1 GCA_902727865.1 uncultured Aureispira sp.
CGAATACGAAGCCGCTGTCGTAGAGCAGTACAATAAGAATTTTAATAAAAATCTGCAACTACGACAAAAACGAAGCTTAACCGCAGCGATTCGATTTTTGAAAAATAAATTTGTCGGACAACAATAATCCAATTAACAACTCCTATAAAATACATCTATGAAAAGTTTAAAAATACTTGGATTAGCCATCTTTATATTTTCTTTTGTGCTGCTTATTGTTTCTATTTCATTAAGTAGACATCAGTTAAGTGATGCCGCAATTGCCCCGATGAAAAAATATCATGGCTTAATGCTCAAAGAACAGGCTGGGGAAGATTTTGATAAAGAATATGCTTCTAATTTAGCATTTATTAGTGGCATGGACGTCCTATTGCATAAGACGCAAGCTGCCCTAGAAACAGCCTCTGGCGTAGATCCTGCCAATAAGGTTTGGAATGCAACCAACTTACCAGATGGCGTGTCGGAATGGGATTATAGAATGAGTGATTATGATATAAAAAGCTACACGGCTGCGCTTACAACGGCAACCGCAACAGGAGGAATGCTGCCCAATAATGTCGGTGTATTCTTCTTTCTGATTTTTGTTTTGGGAACGATTGGTGCCTTGATGTATATCTTGTCAGATATGAAAAAACTTCCTGGCATTAAACACGATGGGCTTTTTCAAAGTCAGTTTACGAAAGGAATTGTACCGATCGTCCAAAGCCTAGCAGTTGCGACCGTCATTTTGATTTCTTGCTACTTGGCTTATATCGAGCCGCAAGCGCAAGTGTATTTTGTCGGAACGGCTTTATTTACCCTCTTTGTGCTAATGCTTATCTTTTTGGCAGAACGCAGAGAACGAAAAGGGCCTTGGAGTCCGAGCAAGACCAGTATCGGAAATGGCTGGATGGGGGTTGTAATAGGAACTTTTCTAATTACATTTTATATAATCCTTTATTTTTATCCACATTATATTGCGAATTGGATTTTGTTAGTTGATCCTGTTAAACAATTTTTGTCAGGAGGAAAACACGCTGACCAATGGTTTTTGTATGGCTTTTTGTACTGTTTGGTTATGGTCGTAATGGGCATTCGTATGTTGGTCAAATATCGACACAATAAGTATCAATTAATTCGTACAGGGTCTGTTATCTTTTTTCAATTGGCCTTTGCTTTTTTATTGCCCGAAATATTGGGCCGCCTAAACAATCCTGCTGTTAATTTACTGAATCCTTGGCCCTTAAATTATGGGTTTTATAGCAAGGGGAGTCTAGATGCTATGTTGGTTGAGAATAATAATTATTTCCTTGGAATGCATGTGGGAACAGGGATGTTTATTTGGGGCATCTTGTTGACTTTGGTTGTTGTGCCTTTGTTTACCTATTTGTATGGCAAACGATGGTACTGTTCTTGGGTTTGTGGTTGTGGAGGATTGGCGGAAACATTAGGCGATCCCTTTCGACAATTATCAGATAAGTCCGTCCGAGCGTGGAGAATTGAGCGTTATGTCATTCATGCCGTCATGGTTTTTGTAACTGTGATGACATTGGTTTTGATCTATTATTATTATACAGGAGAAAAAACGATTAGCCTTTACTTCTTTGAACTCAATGCAGACAGCATAAAAACTTGGTATGGCTTTTTGATCGGTTCTGTCTTTGCAGGAGTCGTTGGAACTGGATTCTATCCCTTGATGGGAAATCGAATGTGGTGCCGTTACGGTTGTCCATTGGCTGGTTTAATGGGCTTGGTGCAACGCTTTAAGTCTCGTTTCAGAATTACAACCAACGGAGGTCAATGTATCTCTTGTGGAAACTGTTCTACTTACTGTGAAATGGGAATTGATGTTCGCCATTATGCACAACGGGGGCAAGATATTGTCCGTGCCTCTTGTGTCGGTTGTGGGGTTTGTTCTGCGGTTTGCCCGCGTGGTGTTTTGCGTTTAGAAAACAGTGGAGAAGACATGGATGATCGTGCCTTAGATGTTCGGAACATACATGTGAAAATGGACGATGTAACGTATTTGTAAGAAAAAATACATTAATAAGTTTTATTATACATAAAACAAAAAAGGCTTGAATCTCTCTTAGATTCAAGCCTTTTTGTTTAGACCTCTTGCCCGAAATAAGAAGGGAAATTAGCCTTGAAGAAGTTCGAAACTAATAAATTATCAGGATCATACTTTGCTTTTAATACAACAAATTCTTCAATTTCAGTTCGGTGCATTTCTTCCAATAAAGCAGGTTTAATAAAGCAGTTTTTAGCTAAATAAATCTTGCCTTTCATGGCATGACACAGGATGTTTAACTCCTCGTAAAACTGCATCAAAGTTTCTTTTTTTACATAATCCATAAAGGTTGTATTTACATAAAAACCATCTGTATGACGAGAAGCAGATAAAACAAATGGCTCATCTTTTGGGATATACATGACATCAAACATACAGTATTTGAGTTTGTACTTGTCTAATAATTCATAGACCTTCTTGGTGAATGTACTTACTTTATCTGCTCCAAAAGGAATGAAATGCGTCATCTGATAAAGATGTGTTTTGTATCCCAAGGGACGGAATAAACGGCTCATATACTTGGTCCAATAATAATCAGGATCGGCCCAAAACGTTCCTTCTTTGTAGCTGTTGAGCCCTTGTAATAACCATTTTTTTTCTGTCGGACGATAAGAATCTTTGATTAAAACATTGTTCGCTAAATTCGGAAGGAGGCGAATAAAGCCATTGGCAACAACCGCATTATAAAAACGAAATTTAGACCCTTCTCTTTTTTTATCCACTCGTTTGTATTGGCGGTTAAATACACAAAATTTAGCTTGCCCTGCTTCGTGATAAAAAAGCGTCGATTGAGATTTAATGTCTTCTAACTGTTTGAATGTAGCAGGCTTTCGCAAATCTAAGCGTGTTTCAATTTGATTTACATCATGGTAGGTTTGTGTTGAAATGTCGAGCTCAAAATGCGCGCCCACATAGAAAACTTGATAGGTGATTTGAACAATAAAACCCAGCATTCCAAAACCAGAGATGGCGCCATAAAACAATTCCGAATTTTCTTGACGAGAACAAGTTAACAATTCTCCATTTGGGGTAACGATATCAAACGAAAGGCAATACGTGCCATCTTTGCCAACACCAGGAGCCCACATACTATGTGCGTGTACAGAAAGGGTGCCACCAGCACTCGGTTTCGTTCCTGTAATACAAGTAAAAAGGATACATTTATGTTCATAAGCCTTCGCCAGTATTTTCCCCCATTCTGCCCCAGCTCCAACAGTCAGGCTGTGTGCCTCTTTATTGTAACGAATCTTGTTGAATTCCCTAAACGAAATGACGATGTCGTTCCCTGAGTTTTGACGATCGAAAGAATTAAAAGAACCTGCTAAGGTGATTTTTCGCTTATTGTCTTTACAGAACGCAATAATTTTTTTTAACTCTACAACAGAGGTCGGAAAAAAGAGTTCGGCAGTAGACTTAAATGTATTACCATAAGAATAATACGTGGTTTTTTTACGCTTCATTTAACTAGGTTCAGGTGATAACAAAAAAAATAAGGAATGAGAAATAAATAAAGTGAACAAGTGTTGTTAAATATTTTTGAGGATGAAAGTTTTAAAAAATGAGTAGTATGAGTGTAACGAACGAGCAAGCTTGCGCTAGGCGCAAAGGTCTGGCACGGGTTACACGTTCGATTTTTTTGAAATTTTCAGACCAAAAAGATGACGCAAAACGTTCATTTTATTTATTGAACGTTCCTAAGACAAGCCTTAAAATACAAAATCGTGCTTCAAAACGTCTAACAGGATAGGTTTTTTTGAAGCACGATTCATATTCTTATAAAACGATCATCAGCTTCCATAGATGAAGCTGGTCGGTCCATGTTCTAATAAGCCAATAACTCTTCTATAGCCGATACCAAGCGCTCTTGAGGCATGAATTGACGTTCCAAATCCTTTGCAAAAGGGAAAGGCGTATCCAAACTAGCCACCCGTTTGATTGGAGCATCTAGATGCTCAAATAAATGCTCTGCAATGTAAGCAGACAATTCACCACCAATACCGCCAATCATGGTATCTTCGTGTAACAATAGGACTCGATTCGTTTTCTCAACCGAAGCCGCAATCGTATCGTAATCCAAAGGCAATAAGGTACGCAAATCAAGGACTTCTACATCAACGCCCAAGTTTTCTACGGCAGCTTTTGCCCAGTGTACGGCATTACCATAGGTAATAATTGTAGCCTCTGAACCTTCTCTTGCGATGGCTGCTTTTCCAATTTCGACTGTATAATAATCATCTGGAATGTCTGCCGACATCGAGCGATACAAAGCCTTGTGCTCAAAGAAAAGAACAGGATTTGGATCTTCGAAAGCCGCCAATAACAAGCCTTTGGCATCGTGAGGATTAGAAGGATAGACAATTTTTAGTCCTGGTACATGGAAGAACCAAGCTTCATTACTTTGAGAATGAAATGGACCCGCTCCGACACCGCCACCCGTTGGCATCCGCAAGACCATATCGACGTTTTGCCCCCAACGATAGTGCAATTTAGCCGCATTGTTAACCACCTGATTAAAGGCACAAGTGACAAAATCTGCAAATTGCATTTCCACCATTGCTTTATAGCCTTTTAAACTCAAACCGAGCGCAATTCCAACAATCGCACTTTCACAAATAGGCGTGTTGCGGACCCTTCCTTTGCCAAACTGCTCTGTAAAGCCATCTGTGATTTTAAACACACCACCATAATCAGCAATGTCTTGTCCCATCAAGACTAGATTATCATGTTTTTCCATCGCTTGTCGAAGCCCATCAGAGATTGCATCGACGAAGCGACGAGGACTCATGCTTGCCGATTCAGGAGCAATAGAAAGAGAGGTATGCGGTGCAAATAAATCCTCCATTTCAGTGTCCAAATTGGCGACCACATCAGGCGTCGCATAAGCGATTTCTAGCCCTGCTTCAATTTCTTTTTTATAATTTTTTCGCAATTCTTGGATGGCCTCTTCGGTTAGAATGCCTTCTTTGATTAAGAATTGTTCGTAGTTGCTAATAGGGTCTTTTGTCGCCCAATGGTCGATTAAATCCTTTGGTACATACTTTGTTCCAGAAGCTTCTTCGTGCCCTCTCATCCGAAATGTTTTGCATTCCAAAAGAACAGGACGAGGGTTTTTACGCATGGATTTTGCCAAGGTATCAACCGTATCGTATACTTCCAAGATATTATTACCATCAATTTTATGCCCTTCCATACCGTAACCTTTCGCTCGGTCGACCAAATCTTCACAAGCATATTGCTCCGAGGTTGGCGTAGAAAGTCCATAACCATTGTTCTCAATTACAAAAATAACAGGCAAGTTCCAAACAGAAGCAACATTCAGCGCTTCGTGAAAATCACCTTCACTCGTACCGCCTTCTCCTGTGAAAGCAACCGCAATATGACCTTCATTTGCCAAATTACTAGCTAAACCAACACCACCCGCAAAAGAAAGTTGTGGTCCAAGATGAGAGATCATTCCTACAATATTAAATTCAGGTGCGCCAAAGTGAAACGAACGGTCTCTACCTTTCGTAAAACCAGGCATTTTTCCTTGCCATTGGCAGAATAAGCGCTCCAAAGGGACTTCTCTAGTCGTAAAAACGCCTAAGTTTCGGTGCATCGTAAAGACATATTCTTCTTGTTGTAAGGCTGCGGTTACCCCCACTGCAATTGCCTCTTGTCCAATTCCAGCAAACCACTTACTGATTCGACCTTGACGTAATAATACCAACATTTTTTCCTCAATCATACGAGGTTTGAGCAAGGAACGATAAAGCTCTAATAACTTCTTTTTGCTCAATCGTTTTTTGTTGTAGTTGATCATTTTTGTTTGTAATTTGGGAACCTGAGGTTCTATAAAAGTAATTAAGAATGAATTGCTTTTGCCAACAATTCAGTTAAAATGATAATAAAGACAAGGCAAAGGTAGAAAACCTATATTCGAAGAAAAACAAAATACTAAAAAATTTTAAAAGAAAAAGCAGTCTAAGAATTCTTAGACTGCTTTTTTAT
>CACVAQ010000186.1 GCA_902727865.1 uncultured Aureispira sp.
CAACTTCCTAATAAGTTTTTTTACCGAACGACTATATATAGCAAAGGCCTTAAATCATTGATACATTTTTAAACGGCTATTTTTTCGCCATCCTTCCTTCTCTTAGCAATAGCGATGTCATTTTTAATAAAAGGCTTCGTTTGGTAAGAAAAACAACTCCCAAAAATGAGGATTATTTACCACTAAAACTTACCAATAGAATTTGCCCCCACATTAATAAACCAATGAAAATATTGTATAAATTGGTTTATCAACCGTTACCAAAAAATATTATGCTGAAATTTTTTACTTTTCTAGTTGCCTTATTTGCCCTGCAACACAGCTTAAAAGCTCAATACGTAGACACCATCCGTATTATAGATGATGAAGGATACCCTGTCATTAATGCTTCCGTTTTTATTGTCGATAAGATTGATAATGTTTATGAAATTGACAGTGCTAGCCAGCAATTGACCGATATTGATGGAAAAGTTGTTTTTAAAAATATTGGTTATGATAACCAAATACACATCGCAAGTATCCAACATCGAGAAACGACGTTGAGTATTCATGATATTCGGGCAAATGACTTGGAAATCGTGCTAGAGTCAGGTTATTTAACGATGGTTCAAGTGATCGGAAAAGGAACGACGAATGAAAAAATTCCTTTGTCTGAAATACCAAATCAAGTAACCGTTATTGATCGGAAAGATATAGAAATGTACAATCCGCAAACGTCTGCCGATGCGCTTTCGCAAAGTGGAGATGTGTTTGTTCAAAAAAGCCAAATGGGGGGGGGGAGCCCCATTATTCGAGGTTTTGAAGCCAATAAGGTTTTGTTGGTGATTGATGGCGTACGGATGAATAATGCTATTTATAGAAGTGGGCATCTACAAAATGCTATTACGATAGATAATGCAGCCATTGAACGAGTAGAGATTCATCATGGGCCAGGCTCCGTCATGTACGGAAGTGATGCGCTTGGAGGGGTCATGCATTTTTATACCAAAACACCTCGATTGCGTTCTAAAGACTTAAAACCTTTGGAAGCCAATGTGTACACGCGTTTTTCTACCGCTAATTATGAAGCAAGCCTTCATGCAGATGTGAATGTGGGCAGCGAAAAAGTCGCTTCTTATACGAGTGTTACTTATTCCGCTTTTCAAGATTTGAGAGCAGGGCGCTTAAAGAGTAGTCCAAACATGACTTTGAATTGGAATCGTTATTTTTATGCCACTAGAAACGATAGTACAGACATTGTTGAAGTGAACGAAAATCCTAATGTACAAGTAGGAACCCGTTATTCTCAACTCGATGCGATTCAAAAAGTTCGTTTTAAACCTAAAAAAGGCTTAGAGTTTCTAGTCAATTTGCAATATTCTACGAGTAGCAATGTTCCCCGTTACGACCAGTTAACAGAAGGAGACGTGACGATTGCAAACGGACAAATAACGGAACAAACCTTTCAGTTTTCAGAATGGTTTTATGGACCACAAAAACGCTTGTTTGCGGCATTAACGACCAAAGTAGATAACGACAGCATGCTTTTGTTTAGTCATGCCAATATTACGGTCGCTTATCAAAAAATTGACGAAGATCGAATTACAAGGCGTTTTGACGACCCTTTGAGAAGAATACAACAGGAGGACGTGCATGTCTTTACGTTTAATGCAGATTTTATCAAAAAAATTGGCTCAAAAAACAAACCTAAATCTAAACTATTATACGGCTTAGAGGCGACACACAATATTGTTCAATCTAGAATTGAAACGCAAAATATTATCACAGGAGAATTGTCGAATAGAGGCATTGGAACCCGTTATCCAGATGGGGGAAGTTTTATGACAACAGCAGGCGTGTATGTTAGTTATAAATTGAAATTAGGCAAAAAAGCCAACCTTATTGGAGGGCTTCGCTATGTGTTTTCACATGTTTCGGCTAACTTTACGGATACCGTACTCTATAGTTTGCCTTATAGTAATATTACGTCCTCAAACAATGCCCTCACAGGAAGTTTAGCCTTGGCCTGGGATTTGGGCAACCAATTTCAGTTCAACACGGCTTTATCTTCTTCTTTTAGAACGCCCAATATTGATGATAATGGAAAAATTAGAGCGAAAGGAAATACCATTACGATTCCAAACGCGTCCATTAGACCAGAGCAAGCATTGAATTTTGAAGCAACCATTGGCAAAAAAATAAAACAAAAAGTATGGCTAGGAGCGACGTTTTTTTATACCCATATTTTTGATGCCATCTTACAAGAGCCGTTTAGTTTAAATGGCGTAGATTCGATGTATTATGATGGCTCTTTTAGAAGTATATATTCTAATGTTAATGCTGGAGAAGCCTCAATTTGGGGGCTTAGTGCAAATCTGAAAGTAGAGTTTACCGAGAATATATTTATGCGAATGGGGGTGAATTATACAGAAGGCCGAGAACTAGAAACAGGACTTGAACCGCAGCCACTAGCACATATTCCGCCTTTGTATGGCCAATTTGAACTAGGGTACAAGCGCAAGATTTTCCAAACTCGTTTTAATATTCGTTTTAACGGACCTAAAGAGCTGAAAGATTACTCGAACGATAGTTCTGAAAACTTAGATAAAGCCTTGCCAGAAGGAACGCCCGCCTGGTTTACCGTTAATATCTATGCAAGTTTCCGTTTGCATAAATTCTTTTCTATTAATCTAGGATTAGAAAATTTATTGGATTGGCATTATCGTCCTTATGGTTCTGGTGTTTCTGCGCCAGGAATGAACGTTATTGTAACACTAAGGGGACATTTTTAGCGGATTGGGTACGCTTGGAGCTTGCCAAAACAAAAATAGATGCTACAAAAAATACTCGGATTACTTTTTATAAGCCTACCATTGGCGGTTCTGATCGGGCAAGTGTCGCAAGCCCTCCCCAATGGACATGCACACAATGATTATGACAAATCCTGGCCCGCCTTGACAACCGCCCTGTCTAAGGGCTTTGTGAGCATAGAGATAGACGTATTTCCGTACCAAAACGAGTTGAAAGTAGCCCACATTGGTTTTTTGTTAGGAACGGCAGCAGACATAGAAAGCCTTTATTTTAAACCTTTAGAAGCTTGGTTGGAAGAACATGACAAACTGTTTCTGGATAGGACACAGCGATTGACTTTCATGATTGATATTAAGAAAGATGCCGCCCAAACCTATGCTTTGTTAAGAATCCTATGTGAACGGTACCAACATTTAATCACGACGCATTACCCACTGCAAGATTCGGTTTCTTATGGTGTTGTAGACTTATTACTATCAGGAAATAAGCCTTATGAGCAAGTTTTAGGAGATTCTATACAGTATATGTTGATTGATGGAGGCTTGGGAGAGATCAACGATTCTATTCGAACGGCAGCGATTGCGCCCAGAATAAGTGCTCGGTATGGAAGTTTGTTTACTTGGAAAGGAAGCAACAACATGCCACCAAACGAATTAGCTCGTTTGCGAAAAATTGTGGCGACGGCACATGCCGACCAGCGAAAAGTGCGCTTTTGGGGAATGCCGAACAAACCAGTTGTTTGGAAACTCTTGCTCGACGAAGGCGTCGATTGGATGAATGTAGATGACTTAGAAGGCTATCGGGTATTTTATGAAGGGTACCAATTGAGAAAGAAAAAATAGCTTAGTAGACTTCTTTTTGGGAGCGTTTTTCTTTGGTCTTTTTATATTTTTACCAATTTATAACACGTTTTTATGAAAAAAAAGAAACATTATGAGGATGGACTGGTTATAATATTTAATTTTAAGTGTACAAATTCATTACTCCGTTGAAAAATCGTATTAGTTTGATTATCAGTAGTATCTATTTTTATTAAATAAGACACTGAAAGACTGATAATCAAACTAATGCAAGATGCTTTTTTATGTTTTTCATAGAAAAACTAAAAAATCAACGGAGTATTACAAATTACTAAATTTTTGCTAAGTGTGACTTGCAAATAATTCTTACTTTGTAGATTGTTGATAAGAAAAACATGAAGTATTAATTATAATACTTCGTGGGATTAGCTTCGCTGCTTCTCCGAGGTTTTAGTTTTTTTACCAAAAAACATAAAAAGCATTTCATATTAGTTTGATTATCAGCATTTTAGTTAAAATAATAATTCAAAGCTATCTTGTTGATAATCAAACTAATATAATTTCTCCACGAAGTAATGAATTAACAGCACTTACTTTATTACTAAAAAAAGTCAAATATGAACTTGAAAAAAATAGCATTATTTGTTACCCTGTTTATTCCATTTTTATTAAATGCTCAGGCTACGAATACGTCTTCTAATGATGATTTTAAATGTGGTATTAGCGAAGAAACAGCCGCTTTGATTAAGCAGCGTTTAATGGCAAATCGGCAACTATTTACTAGACAAGAAGTGGTCGACTTAGTCAGCAATCGTGCGATAACCTATGTTCCAGTGACGATACATAATGTAGCAGCCAATGCAAGTGGGTTGGGAAAAACAAGCGAACAAACTATTTTGGCGTTCTTGTGTGGTTTAAATGCTATTTATGCAGATCAAGACGTTCAGTTTTTTATGCATGGTCCTATTCGAGATCGAATCAGTAATAATATTTATACAAATGCTGGAACGTCAACCTCTCGTAATCAAATGTTGAGTTATAGAGTTAGCAATACTTTAAATTTAATCATAGGGGCATCCACCACTAATCCTACGGCAAGTTGGTATGATCGGAATGGGGACTTTGTGTTTTTATTACAACAAATGTTAACCAGTGCGGCAAAGACAGAAGCGCATGAGATTGGACATTTCTTTACATTGCCACATACTTTTTATGGCTGGGAAGGTAATACCGTAAATACAACGTATCCTTCTGGAGTATTACCAAGTTGTACCATATCAGGCGGTTTTTTCTCTCACACGCCTGAGCGTGTTGCTCGTACAGGGCCAAGAGCCAATTGCCAAACGGCTGCGGATGGATTTTGTGATACACCAGCAGATTATTTTTCATCTCGTTTGAATTGTCCTTTTCCTGCATTTAGCGATTGTGATACGGTTCCATTAACGCCAGACGAGAGTAATATCATGTCTTATGCTTTTGATGCTTGTGTAACTACTTTTTCTCCAGAACAAGAAGCTGCTATAGCAATGGATATTGCTACTCGAACTTGGGCGACGAATACGCCACCAACGACAACTGATATAACAGGTTTGGCTCTACCCGTTTCTCCATTAAGTGGCGCACAACTAGGGGATATTAATAATTCAACGGTTCTATTGGAATGGACGCCCGTAACAGGCGCAACGATGTATTATGTAGAAGTTTATGGAACACAGTTCCCTGGCCTTTGGTATCCAAATGTAAATGATCCAATTTATAAAGGAATTTCATATACGACGAATCCTCAATTTAACTTATCAACCGCTAATTTAGTCGCAGGAAGTCGATATGCTTGGAGAATAAAAGCGATCAATTCACTGTCTACTTGTGCCTCATTTGGTTCTTATGCTACTTTTGAAGCAACAACAGGGGTGACAACAGGACTTAAGGATTTGCCAATTGAGAAGCAAATGTCTTTTAGTGCGAATGCAAATCCAATCACTACTTCTTCCATTGCTTTTTCTGTCTATTCAGCAGAAGACGTTGTTGGTTCAATCAAAATCTACAGTATTGATGGGAGAGAAGTATTAAGCTTGACGAAACAAGAAATCTCTACAGGAGATAGCATGATTCAATTGCCAGCAGACGGTTTGGAGAATGGATTATATGTAGCCATTTTGGTTACCGATAGAGGTCAATTACAACAAAAAATTATCCTACAACGATAGAATTTATCTACTTGTATTGACCATTCCTAAGAAGGGAACGATTTGTTTTAAATCGTTCCCTTTTTGTTTTCAAAAAATACACTACAACGTAACATGAAAGGACAAGAATAGTAGAGCAATTGTTTTTACCGATTCCTTAACGTACTTTTTTTATTCCAAGGGAACAAGTTTACTCGCATTGGTGTTGCTATTGTTGAACACAGTACTTATATTGTTCTGA
>CACVAQ010000187.1 GCA_902727865.1 uncultured Aureispira sp.
CATCTTTTTGGTCTGAAAATTTCAAAAAAATCGAACGTGTAACCCGTTACACTACTCATTTTTTAAAACTTTCATCCTCAAAAATATTTAACAACACTTGTTCACTTTATTTATTTCTCATTCCTTAAAGGGCAAAAGTACAAAAAGAATGGAGGTAATTGTCACATAAACTCTTACTCTTTCGTTAAAAAATAAGAACAAAGCAGCAAAAGTTAAATAAAGAGCGTATTTTCGTAGAATACTGCTTAGTTGCTAAACTATCTCAGTTTATTGCATGAGTGCTTCGCAGTTGATTATTAGTAAGATATTTTTTCAATAATTTAGTTTGTAATTAATTGATAATTATATTTTTATGTTTGAAGTAGGCTAATTTTGAGTAGAAAGTAATTTGGAAAAATTTATTTCGTTTCAAAATTGGAATAAACGCAGAAGTTGACCCATCATTACAAAAGCAAAACGATTCATTGCATGAAAAGTCTATTTATATTTTTTGGTACTATGAGCTTAACCATTATCCTATTAGCAGGATGTGCGAAGCAAAATTTAGTAAACAAATCTTACCACAATTTAACAGGTCGATACAATGCTTATTACAATGCAAATTTACGCATTGAAGAGAGCTTTGCCCTGTTAAATAACCAGCACAAAGATAATTACAACAAATTGTTGGAGATGTACCCTTATGCTGTGGCGACGGATGTAAACTCGGTCAAGCAACCGCTTGATGAGGCAATTACTAAATCTGCTCGAAATATTAAATTGCATGAAATTGGTAATTGGACAGACGACAGTTATCACCTAATGGGAGAAGCTGAATTTTTGCAACAGGAATATGAGCGTGCTGCCAATACCTTCAAATTTATTGTTGATAAATACCACCCTGAAAATGTTGCCAAGGAGTTAGAAGCACTCAAAAAGAAAAAGAAGAAAAAGAAGAAAAAAAAGAAGGGGAAAAAGCGTAAAAAACGCAAAAAGAAGCGCAAAAAGAAAAGAACAAAGAAGAAACCTAATGGGAATCCTGAAGACGAAGCGGAAGAAAAACCAATTAAATATGGTATGAAACACCGTCCTGTACGCTACAAATCTATGTTGTGGTTGGCAAAAACGTATATCCAATTAGGTCAATATGACGATGCTGGTTATTACTTGCGTCAGTTGGAAAACGATAAAAAAGTACCTAAAAAACTGGCGTCGGAAGTACAAGCGGTCATTGCTTACAGTTGGATTGTTCAAAAGGAATACGACAAAGCGATAGAGCCTTTGGAGGTAGCCATCAAGGGAACAAAAAAGAAGTCGGTTAAAAATCGCTATGTTTATGTGTTGGGGCAAATTTATCAGATGCAAAGCAACAACCAAATGGCGATGGAACATTTTCATGACGTCTTGCGATTGCGCCCTAGTTATGAAATGGAATTTAATGCCCGCCTGAATATGGCGACCAATGCTGCTTCTGCTTCAGGGAAGAAGGTGGTCGATCCAGAAATAGCTTTGAAGCGGATGTTGCGTGATTCTAAAAATGAAGAATATAAGGATCAAATTTATTTTGCCTTGGCTCAAATTAAATTAAAGTCGGGTGAAAAAGACGAAGGTATTCTTGCTTTGCAACAATCCTTAAATTACAGTGCTAGCAATGCACAACGTACCGAAGGCGCTTTGTTGTTGGCAGAATTGTTTTACGAAAGAGATGATTTTGTTAAATCCTATGCTTATTATGATAGTACGGTTCAAGTAATGGACAAGAAGGATGAGCGTTATGGAACGACTGAAATGTATAAAAGAAGGTTGGAGGGGGTTGCTACGCATATTGCGATTAAAGAGGACAAAGATAGTATGTTGGTTGTTGGTGCTTGGGAGCGAGAAAAGCAAGAGAAATGGGCCATTAGAGGCATGGAAATGGATGCTTTGAATGGTCAGGGCAGCCGTGCAGGAAGCGGAAGTGGAGTGGCTCAAGGAGGAGTTGCTGGAAAAAACTTTAGAGAGCGTGAAGGGCGAAGTATGGTGGCTGAATCTGTTAATGGTGAGCGCCAGGCTAACCGACCAAACAAAAGAACAACTACTGGGAAAATAACAATCTCAGATGCCGCAATTCAAAAATCAAAATTTTCACTATATAATCCTTCTCTTCAGAAAAAGGGCGTGCGTGAATTTGAAAAACGTTGGAACAATCGTGCTTGGGTAGATGATTGGAGACGCTCGGATAAGGAGGAGGAAGTGACGACGGATGCCGATGATATTGCCGTTGTAGAGCCCAAAACACAAGCAGAAATTGATGCTTATTTAAAAAAGAAGGGCGTTCCTAAAAGCGATCAAGAAATAGCCTCTATGAAAGCTAAAATTGGAGCGTCGATGTACAAGGCAGCAGAGCATTATAGAGAGGATTTGGGGCGAACCGACAAAGCATTGGAGTTGGTAGAACAGTTGGTTAAAAACTACCCGAATAATACGTATACTGTAGAAGCAATGTTCTTAGCCTATAATATTTATTCTGAAAAAAATAACGTTTCTAAGGCTACTTATTACAAAAATGAAATCCTAAAAAAGTACCCTGAATCTAATATTGCGAAAGTATTGACTGATCCAGAATTTGCAAATTCTGAAAAGCTAAAATATGAAAAAATCAACAAGTATTATGATGATACTTATGCTATGATTAAGGGCGGTGAAGCAGAAAAAGCATTGGGGCGTGTACGAGCAATTCCAGCAGAATTTGGAAATAATTATGAGATGAAAGCTCGATTTGCTATCCTTGAAGCGATGTGTGTGGGAGGAATGAAGGGCGAGCAAGATTACATCAAGGCACTTCGAATCATTGTCACTAGTTTCCCTGATACCAAAGAAGAAAAGCAAGCCAAAAAGATGATTGCTATTTTGAATGGAAAGCGAGGTAGTAGAGGAGGAGGAAGTAGAGTTAAAACCGAGAATGGAGAGAATGGAAAAAGTCCTTTTAAGGTGAATAAACAAATGAAACATTTTATTCTGATTGTTTTTGATAATAAAAAAACAAAAGTGAATCAATATCGAGCGCCTTTGACGGAATACAATAACAAGTTTCACTTGAATAAAAA
Source organism: uncultured Aureispira sp. (assembly GCA_902727865.1). Classification (GTDB taxonomy): domain Bacteria; phylum Bacteroidota; class Bacteroidia; order Chitinophagales; family Saprospiraceae; genus Aureispira. The sequence goes on from CACVAQ010000187.1 coordinate 3,066, forward strand.
GTTGAGTGTTTCTACTATTTTGGTAGATGCTAGTATTCCGACTATAATTGTACGTGGAGCCTATCCGAATGCAGATGAAGCGATGAAATATGTTGTTGATGCTCGATCCAATAAAGCGTTTTTGTCAGGCGTGAAAGGCTATACTGTCTATGCGATTTCAAGCGAAAACTATGGAATTGCAATGACGACTCAGAAATTTCATATGTACAGTACCTTTTTTGAAAAGCACTACCGATAAATAATAGAATCAACCTGTTGATAAAATTGGCATTTCTTCTAGAAAGAGATGCCAATTCTTTTTTTATCTTTGTAAGTACTACTCCGTTTATTAGCTGCGCTGCTACTGCGTGGTTTTTAGTTTTTTTATAAAAAACATAAAAAATCACCTTGCATTGGTTTGATTATTAGCTCTTTAGTGTATTTGTTGATAAAAATATATCTTGCTGGTAATCAAATTAATACGATTTAGCTACGCTGAGCCTTCGGGTTTTTAACAGAGTAATGTGTAAGGTAAATATTGGAAAACAGATTCATACGTCTAGTTTTGAGTCTAAACTTCAATTAAAATGTCGGTAAACTGAAGCAATCAAAAAAATAATCTGTTATGCCTAAATATATAGAGGGTTCACAAGAAGTGCCCAAATCTAATGGGGTGCATTTGGACGGTAGAGAAGAGAGAGTCGCTAAATTTAAGAACTTTATCAAGTGGATGTGGCGTTTGTACGCTCTAGGGATTCTACTGATTGTTTGTATTTTTATGATGCTTTCTTTGGACTTGCCTTCTTTTGAGGAGTTGGAAAACCCAAGAAGTAGAATCGCTTCCAATATCTATTCTTCGGATGATGTGGTTTTGGGTAAGTATTATATTGAGAATCGAACGCCTGTAGAATACGATAGTTTGTCGCCTCATTTGATTCATGCTTTAATTGCAACAGAAGATGCTCGTTATTTGGAGCATTCGGGAATTGATGCAGAAGCATTAGGACGTGTTTTGGTCAAAACAGTTATTCTTCAACAACGGAATGCTGGTGGAGGAAGTACGATTTCTCAACAGCTATCCAAATTATTGGTTGGCCGTCCCAATACCAGAAACAAAGGTATGGCGGTACGTTCTTGGTTGTTGTTATCGACAAAGTTAAAGGAGTGGTTAACGGCAGTACGTCTGGAGCGTTCTTATACAAAAGAAGAAATTATTGCGCTTTATTTTAATGAATTTGATTTCTTGTATGGAGCCAATGGAATTAAGTCGGCAGCAGAAATTTATTATGATAAAGATCCTTATGACTTAAGTATTACAGAAGCCGCTATGTTGGTGCGAATGCTTAAAAACCCATCTTTGTACAATCCTAAAAAACACCCAGAACGGGCTAAGAAAGGGCGGGAACAGGTCTTAAGAAATATGCAAATCAAGGGACATATTACAGAGGCGCGCTACCACGAATTGCGGAAAACGCCTGTGGACATGTCTACTTTTCAAGTCAAAGATCACAATGATGGAATTGCGACTTATTTTAGAATGTACTTGAGGGATCATTTGAAAAAATTGTTGGTGCAGCTGGCTAAGGACGATCCTCAATTTCAAAAACCAGATGGAACGCCTTATGATATTTACAGAGATGGGCTTAAAATTTATACTACGATAGATTCTAGGGTACAAAAACATGCAGAAAAAGCAGCTAGAGATCACTTGAAAGAGCATCAAAAACGCTTATTTGAAGCTTGGTCGGATTGGAATCATCCGAATCCCGAAATTAGTTCGAAAATTAAAAATCCCTGGACTCGTAAGGCGTATAAATCAACGGATGGTGAAATGGAAATTCGCCGCTTGAGTTTGGCAAAACAAGTGTGGAGAACCGATCGTTATAAAGCCGTTCGCCCTAAATTTATGCCAACCGCTACGCATTGGAAATTGAGAGACATTGATGTAGATCGATTGTTTCAAATCGTAGAATACGAAAAAAATCCAAAGCAAAAAAATCGTTATTCTCCTAAAGTAAATGGAAAAGCTTTGTTGAAAAAATGGGAAGAGACGGGTTTTATTACAGAAAAACAAGCACAGACCTATAGAGATATTCTTTCTTCTAAAGCAATAGACTCTTTAATAAAGCAGGAAAAAGCAATCATGGACTACATGAAAACACCTGTAAAAACAACGATTTTTGCTTATAATAAAAAAGGTGAAATAGATACCTTGATTAGCCCGTTTGACTCTATTCGTTACCACAGAATGCACTTGCAAACAGGGATGATTGCTGTAGATCCTGTTTCTGGAGCGGTTCGAGCTTGGGTTGGAGGAATTAACCATAAGTACTTCAAGTTTGATCATGTGAACAAAGACCAAGCGGCACGTCAGGTTGGATCGACCATCAAACCCTTTTTATATGCCTTGACGGTAGATTTAAAAGGCTATTCTCCTTGTTTCAAAGTTTGGGATCAACCAACAACGATTTCTAAAGGGGAAGGGCAATTTGCTTTAATGTCAGACTGGACACCAAAGAACTCTGGGGGATATAGTGGAGATGAAATAACGTTGACAGAAGCTTTGAATCGTTCTTTGAACTCTGTTTCTGCTTATTTGATGAAAGAATTGAAAGGTCCAGAGCCTTTTAGAAACTTCTTGGCAGATGTTGGAATTGATACGTCTAATAAACGGGTTCCTGCTTCGGCAGCGATTTGTTTGGGAACACCGAACTTATCTCCTTATGAGATGGCTGGCGGCTACACTATTTTTGCCAATCAAGGGACGTACACCGAACCTGTTTTTATTGATCGAATTGAGGATAAAAATGGAAACTTAATTTATTCGGCAGGGCAAGACCAACGTTCTGAAGCAATTTTGTCAGAGCAGGGAGCGTATGTCATGAATCAAATGTTACAAAAAATTCAAAGAGGCCGTCTGAGAGGTGTTAAATCTTCTTATGGAGGTAAAACAGGAACGACCAACTTTCAAGCAGATGGATGGTTTATGGGGATTACACCTGATTTAGTCGTGGGAACTTGGGTCGGTTGTGACGATCGGTTTATTCGATTTAGAAGCTTACGATATGGACAGGGGGCAAAAATGGCTCGACCTATTTTCCGAAATATCTTGTTGAATATGGAAGCGGATTCTACGCTAAGAGCTGATAAGGTGTACAGTTCTAAGTCTCGTTTTCCTTCACCCGAAACGATTGAACGGGAGATGGATTGCTTAAAATACAATCAATTTGCAAATGGGAAAGATGGAAATGGAAAAGCAAATGATGCGACCAATACAGACATTTATGGCATAGACGAAGATTATTAGACCCAATAATACCCATACTATTATGGTTTTGGTTTTACGGGCTTAGTAGTAAATCGTAAGAACGTTTACCAACAGTCAACAACTTATGACCAAAACCTTACTGCTATGAAAAAGAGCCTGCTTTGGCAAAAAATAGCTGCGTGGAGTCTTCGCTAATATGCGAAGTCGCTTTGTTTAGTTCGAGCTGTCAAGTAACTAATTTTATACGTTTAACAGCTTGTTCGTTCAAAAGTCGATTGTCAACTTAGGTTTGCAATCGACTTTTTTGTAATAGCTTGTAACCTTTTGTAGATTTTGCATTTTAAGAATAGAAGCGCTTCAAGTTTTAATGGATTATCAAATGGATATTGTTAGGAATAAGGACTTCGATAAAGAATGCTTTTGGCTTGGCAACAAAAAAAATCAAGCGAGCATAAATCTTAATGTATTGTTATTTTTTTTGAATCCTTATACTAAATACAGTGTGTAATAAGTTATTAAATAGTGGGTAAGTATGGTATCAGACACTTTGAAAGTGTCTGATACCATACTTCAGAAATAGAGCGCTTACACTAGTAGAGTATTTCTAATAGAACTAATAAAACGCTTCTAAAAAAAAAAAATCGCAAATAAATGAACGCAATAACAAAAGTAATCGGGACGATAGCCACTAGTTTGTTGGTGTGTATGAATACCTTAAATGCTCAGAACACCTACATGACAGAATCAGGCCTTTCTATTGCCTCAAATTCTAAAGAGGTCAAAGCTTGTAAAACGCCTAGAGATGGGTTTTATGATCGTTATTTGCACAAAGAAAAAATGCCTTTGCCTTACGATTATGTACATGAAAAAGATGTGTTTTGGGAAAAACGTGTTTGGAGAGAAGTCGATACACGTGAAAAAATGAACCACGTTTTTGTAAGCCCACATGGACCGTTAATTACAACGATTATGGATGCGGCAAAAGAGGGAGATATTACGCTTTACAGTACGTGGGACGATCAGTTTAAGCAAGCTTTGACCCAAGACGAAATTCAAGGCTTGATGTCCTCTAGGGATACCGTTACCATTTTTGATCCAACATCACTGAATGATACTGCTATTGTGGTTTATAATGAAATGAACTGGGAAGATATTCAGAAATACCGAATCAAAGAAGTTTGGTTTTTTGACGAAGAAACGTCTAGTCTTGGTGTTCGAATTTTGGGAATTGCGCCTATTATCAACCGTTACAGTGACAATGGAGATTTGATGAACTCAGGCCCTATGTTTTGGGCGTATTATCCAGAGTTGCGTAAAACCTTTGCACAAACCGAGGCGTTTAATCCAATGAATGATGGGGCTCGCTTGAGTTGGGATGATATTTTTGAAGCGAGGTTATTTTCTTCCTATGTTATCAAAGAAAACAACATACACGATAGACGAATTAAAGATTATACTACTAATGGAGTGAATGCCTTGCTAGAGTCGGAGCGCATACAGTCTGAAATATTTAACTTTGAACATGACCTTTGGTCGTATTAACGGTGATGTTATGCAAGGACTTTTTATGTTGCTATAAAAACGCATCGCTGCTTATTTAAGTATTGTTTTAATGCTGAATTTTTAATGTTTGTTGTGTTGTAAAGTGTTGAAAAATAAATATTTAGATTAGATGATAGATGAACTTTGGTCTTTTGTCAGCATACTTGTTCTTTTGCGTAACAGGAGTTATTAAGTAAGTAAACTGTTAGGGATAAAGAAGAAATCGAATCACACCAGAAGGTATGATTCGATTTTTATTTATTAACATAAATAAATGCCTTGAAAAAAGGTATTATTAAGCACCTTTCTTCTTACTTGGTGCTTTTCCAAAATCAAACATAATAGAGAACCGTAAGGTGTTGTCCAAAGGATTCCGTTGTCCTGCTTGAGAAGGAATTAGGTAAGAAAAGTTGATGTTGAAAATTTTATAACGAATCCCCAAACCAACGGTAAAGAATTTACGATTTCCTTTGAATTTATGCTCGTTGTAATGACCAAAACGTACTGCAAATTGTTTGTTGTACCAGTATTCTAAACCAACCGACCACATTAATTCAGAGAACTCTTCGCTTGCTCCACCTGGAGCATCTGCAAAGGAACTGAAAATAGCCGTAATAGGAGATTGTTGTTTGTAATCTGCTATCCCATCAGCCCCACCATTGGCACCACCACTATTATCATAATCTGGATTAGGAATAGGCGCACCACTAGCATCTGTAATGACCTCGCCATCATCGTCATATTGTAGTTGACGAATAGGCGTTGGGATCAATAATTTATTGATGTCTAAACCTAATGTAATCGAGTTGTGTTTGTCAAATTGATATTCAAAAGAAAAGCCTAAACCTAAGTTCGCAGGTATATAATCACGGTTAGCAGATTTGGTATAGGATACTTTTGTACCAATATTAGAGAAGGCTAAACCCGCTGCAAAGATGGCATTTTTTTGCCCTTCCAAGTCTTCCCGTTCTTCTCCAACTTGTAGTTCTTTGCGGAACGTAAAGGATAAATCAGCCGCAAAGCCAAGCGCAGGCTCCATCGTTTGTCCACCAGAAACAGGACCAGAACCTAGATTAGAATAAATAAGTTTTGGGGCAAGACCGACAGAAAAACTTTTACCTAACTTACGAGAATAAGCCGCCGCCAATTCAAATTCATTTGGACGAACCGTTTGTAAAGGATTTCCTTGATCGTCAGTGTATTGGATTTGTCCTAAAGAGAAATAACGAAGGCTAAAACCAATGGTTTGGAAATAATCGACCTGTTTGTACCCCGACAAGTAGGCTAAAAATACATCGTTAAGACCCAAGGCACGCAACCAAGGGGTAAACGTAGCTGAAACGCTAAAATCTTTTTGTGCAAATGTCAATCCAGAAGCATTAAAATGCATGGAGTTGGCATCGGCAGACATCGCAATTCCGACATCTCCCATTCCTCCAAAGCGAGCATCTGGTACAATTCTTAAAAATGGAACGGCTGAAATTAAAGTATTGTTGCAATCTGAACCATCCGCAGATGCACCATTAAATGGGCAATCAATTGTATTTTGCGCTGTTGTTTTTGTCTGAGTAAGAATAAGTGTTGCTATAAGAATAAGGCAACTTCTTAGAATCGTCATCTTCATATAAGAATTATTATTTGTCATTACTGTTTTGGTTTGTAATCGTTCTTTCAGGTCATTCAATACTTGTTGGTTTCTACGGGGGGACCATTATTCCTAAGAATAATGAACAAGAAAGAAGGGACTTTTGGGACGTTTTACTTTAAAAATGATTCCTTGAAGTAAAGTTATTTACATATATGCTGATATTTTGATTTTAGGCTTAAAAGTACAAATAAAACTGTACTTTCTAGTCTTGGGTCTATATATATTTTATAAGAGCATTCGAATGGAATTACGACCATCTCTATTGTTGTAAAACAAATCCGAATTTGTTCTAGCAAAAACCATACAATTAATTAAAAATGGCTCTTAGAACAGCAACACCATGAGAACTTATTCTGTATTAAGTGCTCACGATGTCTTTGATTGTCCTTTTATGGCTTATTTATTTTAGAATAACTAATTTTTGAAATGCACTGTTTTGTTGAATATTATCTGTGCTCCCCTCTGCTTGCACTAATATTTTATAGATATAAACGCCCTTACCAATTCTATCTCCATAATCGTCCAGTCCATCCCAATGAATATCATCGACACGGTAACCCGTGTTTCCTTCAGCACTAATATCGTGGCTGATGGTTTTCACTAGTTTACCAGAAACGGTATAAATTTGAACTTGAATGTCAAGCGATTGGTAAGGTAAATTATGTTCAAATTGAAAGTTCGTGCTGGTTGTAAACGGATTTGGATAATTCAAGACATGCGCCAAAGCCATGTCAGCAGATTCTGCAACAACAAATTCAGTGGAACCTTCGCCTGGATTATTAAAAACATCCCAAGCTTTTACAGTAACGGTATGCAAGCCAGGTTCTAAATCTTTTAAAGGATAAACAACGGTCCCTCTTGTATAATCATCTTTTGTCGATTCGTAAAAATCATTTAAGATATATTCTAAGGTTTCGCCCTGCTTTGGAGTCGTTAATTTTGCGGTCAAATCATGCCCAATACTATTTCCTACTGTATTAATACCATTCTCATCGTACAACTTAACCAACAATTTAGGATTTTTGTCCGTGATACCACCTCTTGCAAATTCTTCTGTATTCATATAAACCAGTACTTCTGGTCCTTCATTATCAATTGGAGGATTCGGGTTAGAACCTCCGACAACAAGCCCATTGTAATGACCATGCGCATCAATCACCGATTGGTCCTCTGCGTAATAGGATATTTTACCATAGCCTAGAGAATAGTTGATGTCTTTTGGGACAACAAAAGAGAACGTGAAACTTCCATTCACAACACTAGCTTGCCCTTTAAAGATGATTTTTTTACGCAATAAGAAATCATCCGCAAAACTACCTACATCATTTCCTAAAGTATACAAACGATCTTGTTTGTCAAATACTGTAGGGTAAATCGTACCGTTAAAATTAGAGACCTTCGCTCCATTATCATCGACAATATCCCCCGAAATGGTGACCAAATCCAAGGCACTAATCGTATCTTGATTGGTAACGGGTTGGTTGTTAATTTGAGTCGTTTGAATGTTGTGTGCAGGATAAGCTAGTTTCATTGTTGGGTCACCCAACAAGGCATATTTTCTAGAGTTGACTGGCGGTGTAATGGCCGCATTGTTTTTCGAAAACTGTAAGACTTCTCCTGTTGTTGGCATTTGCCCGTTCGGCTTTTTATCAAAAATAACATTAAAGGTATTTCTTACCAAACGCTCATTGTGTGAGGCAATGACGACTCTTACCGTTGTTAAAACAGAAATCGCACCTCCATTAGGATTTAATAATAATAATTCTCCAGCAGAAACATTGGTCGGATCATCATGTGGTCCAAAAGAACAAGTGGCCGTAATAAAGAGCGGTAATTTATCAAGATTCGTTAAAGCATTGATATCACTACTTGTAAAGACACGTTCCTGTGTCCAGCCATCGTCTCCGCCATGTCCTAGATAATTCACAATAAAAGAACCTTTGAATAAAATATCTAACAAGGCATTTTTAGCAGCAGGGTAACGTTCTCCGCCAGACGTACTTACTTGTTGAAAGGCATCTAAATACACCTTCTCAATATTATAACTACTATCTTGTTGCCCAGAAGTGATGGCAACACCTTCTGCATCATAAAAGTGCAAATTATTATCTCCATCATCTGCTACAAAACACAATCTATTTTTCCAGTCGTTCAGCACAACAGGATTCGTTTCATAATGAATGATTTTATTAACAAACGTTCTTGCTTCTCCAATATTGGCAGCAGGAAGTCGTCCAACGGCAATGTCTAACAAGCCAAAAGCCGACATCGTTTCGTTATCATCCAAGAGGGCAAAATAATCATCCGATGTATACGTGTTAATCGGATGCATGGACTCTTGTGTCTCGTATACTGGAACTAAGTTTGGATTGTTTGCTGGTGTACGACTATCTCCGAGAGATTTGTAATCAAACGAACCAATTCCAAATAATAATAAATGTGTAAATTCATTTGTTGGAGTGCCTCTTTCGTATAACATTCTACAAAAATCACGAATAGCCGTTACGTCTGGGTTGCCAGAAGAAAATTCATTGTAAATATCTTCTACATCAACAACATCTACCGTGATGTTGTCGTGACTTCTTCGATGTGCTGCCAAGCGGTCGGCTTCTGCTCTTAAAGAAGAATGCACAACAAAAATAGCATCGGGTGGCGTTGTTGTGCCATGCAAGTTTTGATTGGTCACAGCGCCTTTTTCTAATGGAACAAAAAATTGATTGTTATCAAAAGCAACAAACTCACGAAGTACATTTGCATCGGCTCCAAAAGAAATATTTCCAGCACCAGTATAGTCTTGAATAAAAACATTGCTAGGATCGGTTACATCCCAAATCGTTACATTATTGGCATTGTTAAGTTGATAAGTTGCATTCCCTTGTCCCAAGGAGCGGGTATCTCTAAAAGCCAATTGACCATTAGAAAAACTCAATTGACAACGGGCTTGTAAAGACAAGTAATTGAGCCACATTTCTGCGGCTGTACTAGAATGATTTAAGTTGATTTCGAGATCAATATTTTGCCCCGACAGGATATTAGAACCACAAAGGAATCTCAATCGTTTTGCATAATCAGAGTAAATATAAACCGTTGTAGATGCCGTATTGACGGGGTTGCCAATCAAATTGCCGTTCGCTTTAAGTGTTGCGGTACCTGGGCTAAATACACGAGCTGCTAAGTCTGATTTGATGATAACAGGCTCGCTTTCTATTCTATTCTGAAAACTAAAGTTAAAGTTTCTCGTTCTAGTCGTTCTAAAAGACTCTCCGTACCATTCTCTTCCAGAAGGCGGCAAGGCAAATTCTTGCTCCATCAAGTTGATTTCGTCTACTTCATAGTGCAACAAGGCATCGTAACTACTCGTGGTATAGCTGGTACTTCCTACCGAAGGGCGGTTGCTCATACGTAAACCATTGGTGCCACTAATTTTGATGAAATAGTAACTTTCGTCTGTGTATGGATTCGTGCTGTGCGTAAAATTAGTACAAGAAGTAGTCGCACTATTATACGACCAATTTTTAGTGCCCTGCCCATAAAATAAGAGGTAGTCATTTTGATCAAAACTACCATCCGATTCTCCCGATACAAAGATTTTATTTTCAATGAGGTCATCCGCAATGGCGACATCCATGCGTTCGGTGAGTTTATTTCCTCCGTTTCCTAAAACTTGGATTTTTCTAGGATCAATATTGTCCACATCTACGCCCAAACTTTGTAAAAAAGCATAGTCTAGTTTTTGTATGCCAGTACTGGTCACGGCAATCTTATAGATCATTCCGTTAGATAGTTTGGAGGTGTTGGCAAAATTACGACTATTAGAGGCACTACTATGAGGGGAGGCTTTTGGTCTGACACTAATTTGTAAATCAGCATGAACTAATTTTTCATATTGTCCTGTGCTTGGGTTTTTTCGAATCGGCATGAAATAAACAACTCCTACAGGTTGTTTACGAACAAAACTCGCAGCGGTTTCAATAGTAAGAGGCCCAATTTCAGACAAGTCTAAATTGCTCGTATTGGTTAAAGGCGTATATTGCTCATTCACTAGTCTGGCCGTCAAATCACCATATGTATTGAGTGGGATTTGTTTAGAAAAAATGGGGAACTGCGGTTTGGATTCATCATAACCAGCATCTTCAAAATACATATAATGAAGTATGTGGTCTTCTGAAAGTTGGTATTGACGAGGTTGTTCCTCCCATTTTAAGTCAATAGACTCGCTAATGGTTTGGGCATATATATTGGTACTAACAACAAGTGTTAGTAATAATGCCTTGAAAATAGACTGGAGCATTGTGTTCTGTTTTTTAGAATGATAATATAGTAAGTATAGGAGATTACTATATGTAAAGATATAATGACCAAGAATGCAGCATGTTTCTATACAAAGTTGATGATGTAATATATCAAACTCTAGCTAGAATAATGTAAGAGGAACTATAACTAGGACAAACAAACCAGTCAAAAAGTTGGGATGTTTGAAAAAATTACAAATTACTGATTCTTTTTTATTAATAAACCAAGTGAAAAAGTAGTGCAATAAAGGTTAATTAATGTAAAATTATACCATAGATATTATTGAGTGTATCATTTGAAATTCTAAAAAAGTATTTGAAGTGCTTATAAATGTAGAACGTAGACAATGTTAAAAGTGTTGATGCCTAAATAAAAAAAAATACATTTTTTGTTGAAAAACTAAAAATTACCGAACGATTAATAGCAAATAACTGCTGTAATAAAAAGTAATTTAGGATAAGCTTGAAAATAAGTGTACTTTTATCGTCGTTAAAGGATGGTTAAAGTTAAATTCTTGTGTTTGAAAGAATTTATGATTTTCGTTGATACAATAATAATAATAACTTGTTGGAGTTTGTTGTGATAAAATATAGACGATTCGGTGGGTCTATTTTTTATAAAAATTGTAATCAATTGCCCATCTTCCAAATTGAATGTTATGAAATATAGACTACTTATATTCTTAGGATTATTGTTGTTCTGTGCCTCAGTTAAAGCACAAGATCCTGTTTATAGTCAATTTTATGCTGCGCCAATGCAACTAAATCCAGCTTTAACAGGTTTGGTAGAGGCACCCGTCATAACGATGAATTATAGAAACCAATGGCCGAATATCCCCGATGCCTATTCTACTTATGCTGTTTCGGTCAGCCAATATGCTTCCAAAATAAACAGTAGTTTTGGTGCTTTGGTAGAGGCGGATATAGCAGGAGGAGGAATTTATGCGACGTATCGAGTTGGGTTATTTTACGCTTATGACATTCGATTTTCAAAAAAATTCTATATTCGTGCTGGTTTAGAAGGAAGTTTTGTCAATTCTCGATTAAATTGGAACAAATTGGTCTTTTTAGATCAGTTGGATTTGACAACAGGCGCGGTGAACATAAATGGGAATGCAAACCCGACGAATGAGGCGCAAGGTAGTGCTAGTATTAATTACTTTGACTTAGGAACAGGTTTATTAGTGAATACGCCTTATTTTTATGCGGGTGTGTCTGTAAAACACTTAACGACTCCTAGAGAAAGTTTTTTAAGTACGTACCAAAATGGCTCTGATGAATTGCCATTGCGTTATACGATACATGCAGGAAGTGAAATTCGTTTGACCAAAGGCAATAAACTGGGAAATCAAGCGTTTCTATCACCAAATGTCTTATTTGTGAAACAAAGAAATTTCCACCAGTTAAATATTGGTACTTACGCTCGGTACGGAATATTTTTGGGAGGAATTTGGTTTCGACATACTTTTACCAATACTGATGCCGTTATATTTATGCTTGGTATTCAGAAAGGTGTTTTCAAATTGGGATACAGTTATGATTTGACAGTATCTAAATTGGGCGGAGCGTCAGGAGGGGCACATGAAATCTCTTTGACACTCAACTTTGAAAATAAAAAAAGAAAACATCGAAATAGATACAATGATTGCCTAGAAATATTTAGGTAATCTAAAAAATTTACTAAATTTGTTAGCCTTTTATTTAGATCATAAAAAATCTTAGCTCGTAATGAAGAAAATATTTTTATTTGGACTGCTTGGTATGTTAATCGCAATGTCTTCTTGTAAAAAAGAAGAGCGTTCGAGTACTACAGGGTGGGTATATAACTCCCCAGACTGGGGTGGCTTTGAGAAGTCAATGGACTACCAAGGTCAAGAAACAGGTCCAAACCTCGTTTTTATTGAAGGTGGTACCTTTAATATGGGACAGACAGAAGAAGACGTCATGAAGGATTACCGTGGTATTCCTCGTCGTGTAACTGTTTCTTCCTTCTACATGGATGAAACTGAAGTTTCTAATATTGCCTATTTAGAATACTTATTCTGGTTACAACGTGTACATTCTTCTATGCCTCAGTTGCATAAAAAAGCCTTACCAGATACATTGGTTTGGTTAGAAGAGTTATCTTATAACGAGCCTTATGTAGAAACTTATTTGCGTCACCCAGCCTATATGGACTATCCTCTAGTAGGAGTTACTTGGTTGCAAGCGCAAGAATATTGTAAGTGGAGAACAGACCGTGTTAACGAAATGATTTTGATCGAAAGTGGTAAAATCGCTCGTGACATGGAAGGTCAACAAGGAGCTAACAATTTTGTAACAGAATCTTATTTGGCAGGACTTTACGAGGCTGATCCAGGAGACAAACCTATGGTAAGTCCTTCTACAGGTGAAGAAAGACCTGTAAAGTTTGAAGATGGTATTATCTTACCTGATTACCGTTTGCCTTCGGAAGCAGAGTGGGAATATGCCGCTTTGGCTTTGGTTGGTAACCAAGCATATGCTAGAGATGAGCGTATTTCTGACCGTAGAATTTACCCTTGGGATGGAACAACGGTTCGTTATCCTCAACATGGTAGATACCAAGGTATGATTGTTGCGAATTTCAAGCGTGGACGTGGTGATTATATGGGTATGGCTGGAGCATTGAATGATAATGCTTCGATTACAGCTCCTGTACAATCTTATGTGCCAAATGATTACGGTCTATATAATATGGGTGGTAATGTCAACGAATGGGTACAAGATGTTTATCGTCCAATGACGAGTACTACTTTGAGAGATGTAGAAACGCAGGATTTGAATCCTTATCGTGGTAATGTCTTTATGGAAATAGAGCTAGATGCCGATGGTAAACCGCAATTGGATAATGATTCTACTGCTCCTGGTCGTTTGAAATATAAAGAACTAGATGCGGATGAAATTGCAAACAGAAGAAATTTCCAATTCTCTAATGTAATCAATCATTTAGATGGTGATGCTCAATCTGAAGCTACTTACGAATATGGAAAACACAGTTTGGTTTCTGACAAAGCACGTGTTTTCAAAGGTGGAGCTTGGAATGATAGAGCATACTGGTTGTCTCCTGGTACTAGACGTTTCTTAGAAGAAGATAAATCTTCTGCTTATTTAGGATTCCGTTGTGCGATGACTCGTACTGGTTCTCCAAAAGGAAATGGCTCAAAAGGTGGAAATCAATTTAAAACTACCAAGCGTCAAACGAAGAGAAGATACTAGAATAAAATAAGCTAAATTTTTTAGTGACAAGAAGCCGTTCCAATTAATTTTGGAACGGCTTTTTGTTTTTTATGAAGCGGAGAAATAATAAACAATGTATCAATAAGGGCCCTTAGATGGTTGCTCTCACAAGATTTTTAGAGGAGTTAAGGTCAATGTTTAGCTGAATAGAGAGGCGGCATAAACACCAAAAGCGTAAAAGTGCGCATCTCTTAAACTGAAAGCCACTCCAATCCAGTTGTTCCCTGTTGAGATTGGATAAAAGGTGTATAAGTTTATTAGAAAACCCCGAAGCGTGCCTTTTTTCTACCACCAAGCGCTGCTTCTTTCTTTAGTCGTATAATTATGAAATCGATCCAACAAAAATTAATAGCTTCCTTCCTAGTTTTTATGGTTTTGGGCATCGGCTTAGCTAGTGCCGTTTATGACCAACCTAATTTATTATCCAATCACCCTTTTTTAAAAGCCTTAGTACAGAAATTAGCCCTTTATCAAGAGCAAACAGCAGAAGATAAAGTTTATTTACACTTTGATAAAACGTTTTATGAGCCAGGCGAAGCAATTTGGTTTACGGCCTATGTAAGAGATGCTCAAAGCTTTGAAGCTAGTAGCAAAAGTGCAGTTGTTTATGTAGCGTTTTTGAACCCCAAAGGAAGTGTCGAACAGGAATTAACCTTGATTGCTCAAGAAGGACATGCCGCAGGGACTTTTACCTTACCTGAAAATTTGAAAGGTGGTTTGTACACAATTAAGGCATACACCAAGTGGCAAGAGAATACAGGCGCTTTTTTTGAACGGGAAATTACCATCCAAAAAGCAGTCTTGCCGAATCTTAATATGAAGCTTAATTTTAACCGAAAAGCCTATGGCGCAGGTGCGCTTGTTGAGGCGACTTTAGATTTGAATACCTTGACAAAAGAACCTTTAGTCCTGCACGCATTTAATTATGTGGTGACCTTAAACGGGGCTAAGGTGAAAGAAGGAAATGGAAAAACAACTGATTTGGGAAGGGCTTATCTTCGATTTAACTTGCCTAAAAAACTAAGCACCAACGACGGATTATTAAATGTAATGTTGCAGTACAAAGGACAGACCGAGTCTATTTCACGGAGCATTCCCATTGTACTTGGAAATATTGACTTAGCTTTTTACCCAGAAGGAGGCGAGTTGATCGAAGGGATGACTTGTGGACTTGGTTTCAAAGCACTGAATGAATTTGGCAAGCCTGCTGATGTTCGTGGAAATATTGTAGACCAAAGTGGAAAAATTGTGACGACCTTTGATAGTTATCATCAAGGGATGGGAAAACTTGAATTGACTCCACAAAAGGGACAACAGTATTTTGCTCAAATTACGAGTCCTGCCAATATTGATAAACAATACCAACTACCTGTTGCATTGAAAGAAGGCTATGCCTTAAAAATAAAAGAACAATCCTTGAAATCCATTGATTTAGAAGTCATCTCTTCTAAAGAAGAAGCACTTTATGTTGTGGTACAAAGTCGCCAAGAAGTACAGTTTTCTCAAGTTATTGAGGCACAAGTAGGGCTGAACGCTTTGTCGATCCCAACTCAAGATTTTCCTGTAGGCATTGCACAAATTACCTTGTTTGGCGAGGATAAAATAGCTAGAGCAGAACGTCTAGCTTTTGTAAATCCAAACAAACAATTGAACATCGAGGTACAGACAGATAAGGAAAAATACCTTCCGAGAGAGCAGGTTAATATGACCGTAAAGGTAAGTAATGAATTGGGGCAGCCCGTTTCTGGAGATTTTTCTTTAGCCGTTGTAGACGATAAACTGTTGACGTTTGCAGATGACAAACAAGGGCATTTATTATCCTATATGTTATTAGAATCTGACTTGAAAGGCGCATTGGTCGAGCCTAATTTTTATTTTGATAATGAAAAGGATGCGACCCGTCTAAAACCAGAAATTAGCCGAAAAGAAGCCTTGGATCATTTGATGCTGACACAAGGTTGGCGCAAATTTACTTGGAAAGAAATTATAGCTGAAAATTATCAAAAACCAAGTCAAGCAGGCGAGTTGGCAACGATTGCAGGAACGGTATTAGGCGAAGATGGACAGCCTGTTTCTGGAATAAGTATTGAGCTGATTGGAAAAGATAAAAAAGTGCTGACGGACCAAAATGGGGCCTTTACCATTCCCGATTGGAAATTATATGAATCGGTTAATCTTCAAGCAGAATCCGACACCTATTACCCTGTTCTAACCCATATAAACGATTACAATAATAAGCTCAGCCTACAAGTATTCAAAAAAAGAATCATAACAGGCCTTGTTAAAAACAACCAAAATAAAGTATTAGCAGACGCTCATGTGCGTGTAAATGGTTTGACAGCAACGAATACCAATAGTAAGGGGGCGTTTTCTTTGACAATACCTAACAATGTCCAACAATTAGAAGTGTATAGCGCTGGTTATGTTCATAAATATATACAACTAGAAGCGGAGGAAGATGCCATAGCGGTTGTCTTAGATGTAGCAAGGGTTTATCCGACTAAAACACGCAGTGCTTTTGGTGGCAGAGGAAATGCAAGAGCGCTTGATGTGCCTGCCGTCTTAGAGGTAGATGAAGAAGTTGAAGAAATAGAGGTGTTAGACGATATGGTTCTTGAAGGCGCTCTGCCAGAGGATTTGCCTGTTGATCCTGTCAATAAGGCGGTTTTACTGAATGTGCAGGATGAAGAAGAGATCGTAGTAGAGGTGCATGAAGAAGAGAAAATAGAAGCGTTTGGTGAGGAGCTAGAGGAGTTTATTGAAATAGAGGATCGAAAAATGAAAAAAGACATTGCCCAAGAACAAGTGTTACCACAACGTACAACAACACGCTATCAGCGTGTTCGAGCATTTCCTGACGTAGAATATGCAAAGAGAGCAGTTACGAGTATTCGTACCGATTTTAGACCAACTGTCTATTGGAATCCTACTGTTTCTGTTGGTGCAGATGGTCAGGCAAGGTTGGTTTTTTATAATAATGATGCCATTACGCAATTTAGAGTAACAATAGAAGGCTTTGGCAGCGATGGAGGCATTGGGCGTGTAGAATACAAGTATTTCACGCAATTGCCTTTTGAAATGGTGACAAAAGTACCTAAAGAAGTCTTGACGGGAGATCAAATTACAATTCCATTGGCTTTGACGAACAATACCAATGCCTTATTAAAAGGAAATTTGACGGTCGATGTTCCAGCTCACATTAAGTTGTTAGAAACGGCTCCTAAAACCATTCAGTTGGGAGCTGGAGCAAGCAAGACTATGAGATTAAAATGCGAAGTGTTGAACAAAATTGCAACAGGCGATTTAGTGATCGGCTTTGAAGCGGAAGGTTTGAGCGACCAGTTGGCGACCACAATTAATGCTAGACCGAGAGGCTTTCCTGTCAACGAAGTCTTTACGGGAGATGCGATGAAGGAATCCTTTTCAGTAAGAATTGAAGAAGTCTTAGAAGGTTCTTTGGTGGCTAAATTACAAGTTTATCCAAATACCTTGGACGAAGTCATGAAGGGGATGGAAAGTATGTTGAGAATGCCAGGGGGGTGTTTTGAGCAAACTTCGAGTGCTAATTATCCTAATTTATTGGTCTTGGACTATTTGCGTGAAACAGGAACTTCTATGCCCGAAGTAGAAACACAAGTGAAGGAATATTTGAAGGTTGGCTACCAACGGTTGGTTGGCTACGAATCGCCTTCTGGAGGGTTTGATTGGTGGGGAAGAGACCCAGGGCATGAGGCTTTGTCGGCTTATGGCTTGATGGAATTTGTGGATATGAAACGGGTGTATGACGTAGATCAAGCGTTGATTGATCGAACGGCAAAATGGTTGTTGAGCCGAAAAGACGGGAAAGGAAGTTGGACTAAAAACCAACATGCCTTGCACAGTTGGGCGGTAGCCGAAGTAACTGATGCGTATATTGTTTGGGCAATGACCGAAGCGGGCTATATTAAAGAAATTACGGAAGAACTAAATAAATCGTACAAGGATGCCGTGAAAAGTGAAGATCCATATATGATGGCTTTAATGGCGAATGCCTTGTTCAATGCGAAGGATAAACGTGCGACGGTTTTGGTCAAAGAATTGGTTAAATTACAAAAGAAAGATGGAAAATTTGTTGGGCTAACAAGCTCGGTAACCAATTCTACGGGACAGTCTTTGATGGTAGAAACGTCTAGTTTAGCTGTTTTGGCGATGTTGCAAACCAAAAGTTATGCGAAAGAAGTGCAAGCAGCTTTGGATGCCATTCAGACGGGGAAGAGTTATTGCGGGTATGGTTCGACGCAAGGAACGGTATTGGCTTTGAAAGCCATGTTGCAACAGGCTAAAACTAGTAAAAGAGCGAGCGAAGCTGGCGAATTATTGGTTTCTGTAAATGGCAAGCAAGTGTCGTCCATTGCTTATACGGCTGATCAAAAGGAAATTTTGATTCCTAATTTAGGACCATTTTTAACCAATGGCAAGCAAGTTCTTACCATAGAATACAAAGGGACTAAAACACCAATGCCTTGGGATGTAGAAGTCACGTATACCACTCGTTTACCTCAAAATTCTCCTGAATGCCTATTGGCTTTGAGTACTAAATTGCCGAAACATACCGTAAAAATGGGCGAGACGATTCGTTTGACGACAACCTTGACGAATACGAGTGCTAAGGGGCAACCAATGACGATGGCTATGGTTGGAATTCCAGCAGGATTGAGCTTGCAAGCTTGGCAATTAAAGGAGTTGCAAGAGAAAAAAGTAGTGGATTATTACGAACTGTTTGATGGGTATGTCGTGTTTCATTACGAGCAATTGGAACCGAATGCAACTAAAACCGTACACTTGGATCTAAAAGCAGATGTTCCTGGTACTTATGAAGCCCCTGCTTCTTCGGCCTTCTTGTATTATACGAACGAACATAAAGTTTGGGCAATGCCTGAGCCTATGGTGATTAATTAATGGAATTTGACAATTTTAAGATTTTGAGCCTGCCTTAAACTTGTCGCCTAATGTAAGTGCGAACAAGTGAAACGCTTTAAAATAAGGCGCTCATAATCTTGAAGGGCAAAGGATAGAGAACTTAATTTCAACATCTTGTTTATAATTTATTTTTGAAACAATTTGTTTTTTATTCTCAGAATTACTATATTTGTAAGGAAGTTTAAAAAAAAATGAATTTTGAATTTCGAGCTTTTGTCTTGACAAGGACAAAAAACCTTTGTTAATAGTCTTAAACAACACAAATGGCAAAAAAGGCAACCTATACAGAAGATAATATTCGTTCCTTAGATTGGAAAGAGCATATCCGATTACGTCCTGGAATGTATATTGGCAAGTTAGGCAATGGTACTGCTCCAGACGATGGAATCTATATCCTGTTCAAAGAGGTCATAGATAACTCTATTGACGAGTATATGATGGGTGCTGGAAAGAAGATTGAAATTAAGTTGACCGATGACGGCATGATGACTTTAAGAGATTACGGTCGTGGTATTCCATTGGGAAAAGTAGTGGATTGTGTTTCAAAAATTAATACAGGGGGAAAATATGATTCCAATGCCTTTCAGAAAGCGGTCGGATTAAATGGAGTGGGGACAAAAGCGGTGAATGCTTTGTCCACCTATTTTAAGGTTTGCTCTTATCGAGAGGGGAAGATGAAGACGGCTGTTTTTGGGCAAGGAATTTTGCAAGAGGACAATAAGTTGGTGAAAACAGATGAAACGAATGGGACGTATATTGAGTTTCGCCCAGATAGTTCTATTTTCAAAAATTATAAATACAACCGTCAGTATATAGAAGATCGTATTTGGGATTATGCCTACCTGAATGCAGGTTTGAGGCTGACTTTTAATAGTAAGTCTTTTGTTTCTAAGAATGGTTTATTGGATTTGTTGACCAAACGAGTTGACCTTGAAAAAATTCGCTACCCAATTATTCATCTAAAAGGAGATGATATTGAGTTGGCAATGACGCATGGAAATCATTATGGGGAGCAGTATAGCTCTTTTGTCAACGGACAGAATACCACACAAGGAGGAACGCATTTGAATGCCTTTCGTGCCGCTTTTGTAAAAACGATCCGTGATTTTTATGGTAAGAACTATGATGCCTCGGACATTCGTAGTGCTGTAGTGGCTGCAATTAGTGTGCGGGTGCAAGAACCTATTTTTGAATCGCAAACGAAAACCAAATTAGGTTCGATTAATGTTGGTCCTCAAGGTCCAAGTATAAATGTTTTTGTCGCCGATTTTATCAAAGAAAAACTAGATAATTATTTACATAAAAACCCCGAAGTAGCTTCTGCGCTACAAAAACGAATTGTACAATCGGAACGGGAACGCAAAGAAATTGCTGGGATTAAAAAACTAGCGAATACAAGAGCCAAAAAAGCAAATTTACACAATAAAAAACTGAGAGATTGTCGCCTTCATTATAATACAAACAAAGAAGGCGCCAACGAAACGATGTTGTTTATCACAGAGGGCGATTCGGCAAGTGGCTCTATTACAAAGGCTAGAGATGTTCAAACACAAGCGGTTTTTAGTTTGCGTGGAAAACCTTTAAATTGTTATAATCTAAGTAAAAAAGTAGTCTACGAGAACGAAGAATTTAATCTCTTACAGCATGCTTTAAATATTGAAGATGGCTTGGACGATTTGAGATACAATAAGGTGATTGTGGCGACGGATGCCGATGTCGATGGAATGCACATTCGCTTGTTGTTACTGACTTTTTTCTTGCAGTTCTTTCCAGAGTTAGTGATCGGTGGGCATTTATATATCTTAGAAACACCTTTGTTCCGAGTTCGAAATAAGAAAAAGACCTTCTATTGTTATAGCGAAGTTGAAAAGCAAAATGCGATGGATAAATTAGGCAAAACCGCAGAAGTTACCCGATTTAAAGGGTTGGGAGAGATTTCTCCAAGTGAGTTTGGGCAATTTATTGGAGAGGACATTCATTTGGAACCCGTTCAGATGAGCCCATCCGCAGATATAGAGAAATTACTGTCGTATTATATGGGAAAAAACACCCCAAGTCGGCAACAAGATATTATTGAAAACTTAAGAGTTGAACTTGACGCAGTGGTCGAGAATTAAGTCATCTAGTTCTAATTAAAAAGAATCGTACTCCTTGAGTACGATTCTTTTTAATTTAAGTGTTGCGAATAAATTGACTATATTAGGTTAAGGTGCTATTGTAGGAGTAATTTTTTATAAAATAAATTAAATATGAATTTAGGCTACAAAATTGTCAATGATCCTATTTATGGTTTAATAGAAATTCCACAAGGAATTATTTCAGATCTAATAGAGCATCCTTATTTTCAACGTTTGCGACGGATTTCACAATTGGGCTTGACACATTATGTTTATCCTGGCGCTACCCACAACCGATTTCATCATTCAATGGGGGCAATGCATTTGACCATGCAAGCTGTTCATACGTTAAAAGGCAAGGGCGTTGACATTACGAACGAAGAAGCAGAGGCGGTGACAATAGCTATTTTATTGCACGATTTGGGGCATGGTCCTTTTTCGCATTCCTTAGAGCATCTTTTGGTTGACATCAACCACGAGGCGATTTCTATGATCTTAATGGAACGTTTAAATGAAATTTTTGAGGGGCAACTGGATTTAGCGATACAGATTTTTAAAAATAAATACCCTAAAAAGTTTTTGTACCAACTGGTTTCTGGGCAATTGGACATGGATCGAATGGATTATTTGACTCGAGATAGCTTTTTTACAGGCGTACAAGAAGGGAATATAGGATATGATCGCTTGTTGCAAATGTTGAATGTACACGAAGATAAATTGGTCATAGAATTTAAAGGAATTTATTCTGTTGAAAACTTTTTGATTGCTAGGCGATTGATGTATTGGCAAGTTTATTTGCATAAAAATGTCATTTGTGCTGGAGAAATGTTGATTCAAATTGTTCGTAGAGCACGAGACTTGTGTCAGCAAGGAGTAGAGTTGCCAATTTCTAAATCACTTTACTTCTTTTTAAGCCAAACGTTGACGACAAAAGATTTGAAAAAAAATGGAGCTGAAATCATAGCGCATTTTTATAAGCTAGATGACATAGATATCTTAGCAGCGATAAAAGCGTTTGAAGGACATTCTGATTTTGTACTTTCCTTTTTGTCTAAAAAATTATTAGAGCGGAAATTACTGAAAGTAGATTTAAGAAATAAACCAATTGATGCTACTTTTCTGGATTCGATTCGAGCCCAAATTAAGACAGCATACCCTAAATTAAGTGACGCAGAATTGTCTTATTTAGTGATAGAAGGGAAGGAAGCAAACCGAGCTTACAAAATAGGAAAGGAGGAAATTTTAATTTTATTGAAAGACAAAACAGCAAAACCAATCTCTAAATGGCAAGAACATAGCATGCAAAGGAAAGAAATTGTGAAGTATTTTGCTTGTTATCCTAAATTGTAGTTAAAACAAACTGATTTTTTGGTAAATTGTTTCTACATTCGCCTTTGCGTTTGCTGATCGTATTTGAAACCGTTGCTATAAAAAATAAAAAAAGCGCTTTTTAAAAATTTATAAGCACTTAAGGTTTGTGTTATTTTATATTTATTCCTATATTTAATAAATAGCTATTTAAGAGGTATTTAGTTTAAGATAGGAAGGCTTCTGTTTCGAATTTATATCTTGTAAATGTCAAACTACTTTGTAGGAAGGAGTTCTAATGTTTATGATTAGAATAACTAAAGTAGGAGCGAAATATTATTAGGATCATTTTTACAAAAAAATACACGATTTTAAAGAACAAGCACACTTAAAACTCTTTAAAATCTATATTTTGGCAAAAATGACTACTTCTTGGCAAGAATTAGTCAATGTATAAGATAAAAAATTAATAACTTTGTGGTCAAATAAACATATTTACTTTTATTACAAATACCTAAATTTATAATACAAAATTCATTACAACATGAGACAAATAAGTAACTTCTTTTTTGCTATTCTATTAATAGCATCTTTTTCTAACAAAACAATAGCACAAGACTATCCACCAAATCCAGAATCAGGAAAGTGTTATGCAAAATGTATGATTCCTGATGAGTATGAAAGCTTAACAGAAGAGGTGTTAACTAAGCAAGCAACTCAACGTTTAGAAATTCTTCCTGCACAATTTGAGACTATTGATGAGCAAATTGAAGTAAAAGGAGCAACTCAACGTTTAGAAATTATCCCTGCAGTGTATGAAACAGTAACAGAAAGAATCGAAGTTAAACCAGCTTCTTTTCGTTTAGAGCCTGTTGCAGCAACATACAAAAATGTTGAAAGTCAACTAATGATTCGACCAGAAGAAGTTAAGTTAGTAGAGGTACCAGCAGTTTATGAAACAGTTACTGAACAAATTGAAGTTGCGCCAGCGTCAACTAAATGGGTTAAGAGAAAAGGGGATAAAAACTGTTTGTCACAAGATCCTGAAGATTGTTTAGTTTGGTGTTTGGTAGAAGTGGCAGCACAATACGAAACAGTAACTAAAACAATTATGAAAACAGGACCAACAACAAGAGAATCTGTTGTTGCAGCACAATACAGAACAAACACAGACCGTGTTGTTGAAACACCTGCTACTACAAGAAGAGTAGAAATTCCAGCTGAATACAAAAACATCACAAAAACAGTTGTTGTACGTCCAGCAGAAACAAAAGTAATTGAAGTTCCAGCTGAATACAAAACAGTTAAGAAAACTGTCATGGTTAAAGCTGCAGAAACTAAAACAACAGAAGTACCTGCTCAATACAGAACAGTTTCTAACCGTCGTTTGGTTAAAGCTGGTGGATTCTCTGAATGGAGAGAAGTTTTATGTCAAAATAAAATTAACGCTGTTAAAGTTCAAGAAATTCAAGCAGCTCTAAAATCTAAAGGTTATAACCCAGGACCAATTGATAATGTAATGGGAAAAATGACAAAATCTGCCTTAGTACAATTTCAAAAAGACAATGGCCTTCCTATCGGTCAATTGGATTTTGATACACTTAAAGCATTGGGTGTTAGTTACTAAACTTTAAAATAAAATAGCTTTATAACAATTGCAAAGTTGTAGTTGAAATAAAAATATTGCCACTTGCTCTTTTTTTAGGGCAAGTGGTCTTTTTTTTTACAAAAGAAACCTTAAATTAGAGGACGAACTATTTATCCTGCTTATTTGTTTGCTTAGAGAACATCTAATAAGGTTAGGTTTGAAAAGGAATTAATACACTTGTACAAATAGGCTCTTTAATAGCCTTGATTATAAATTACAGAAAGAAGGACTGTTATGAAAACAAAACTTGTATTGTGGGGAACGAAAGGTACTGAAGAAAATGCTCAAAAAGTGTTGATGGCTTTAGAGTTGAATCCTGAAACAAACAAAGTGAAATCTTGGTTTTTCGAAGGAGAGGAAGCGTCAGAGGAATTTTCGAAAGCATTGATGGAGCAGTGGCGAAAAGGACAAGCTGTTGCTTTTCCTGAAGGAGTTGTCGCACAAGAGGCGCCACTTTCTGCTAGTACTGGATTGGTTCCTGAAGACATTATTACCGATAAGACAGAATTATTAGCACGAACACAAACCGAATGGATTTTTATTGTGCTGTCTACCAAATTATACAAAAATTATCAAGTAGAATTAGAAGAGTTGCAAGAAGAAGTAGACGCACTTAAGTCTTATTCTAAGGATATGTGGGGGCGTATGAAAGATTTTTGGGCAAAGGTCCAAATGCAAATTGGCGAACAAAATCTGTTCCGAGAACATACCAACAATCTTCGAGGTCGAACGAATGAAATGTTTGCTCAATTGAAAAAAATGCGCTCGCAGGAAGATGCAAAATTTGAATCAGAAGCAACGGATAATTACAATAAGTTAGTCGCAATTTTAGAACCAATAGAACTGCTCATTGAGAAGGAAAGCGCAGATTTGCAAAAAGCATTTGACAAGCTTAAAACACTACAACAAAATTTCAAAAATGCTAAACTAACTAGAACGCTTCGCTCTAAGTTGTGGGATCGAATTGACGATGCCTTTAAAAAGGTAAAAGCAAAACGTTCTCCAAATAGCTCTCCTGAAGGACGACTTACACGTCGTATAGAAGGCTTAAAAGTGGCGATTGATAAAATGGAAAAATCAATTGGACGAGATAAAAAAGAATTGTCTATCCAAAATGATAAAATTAATTCAGGGGATGTCAGCCAACTGGAAACTCAATTGAGAGAGGTGCGGGCAAAACTGATTCGAGAACGTATTGATTCCAAAAGTAAAAAATTGGAAGATATGTATAACACAATGAAAGATTTAGAGGCTAAAAATGCTCGTAATCTAGCTAGAAAGATAAAAGAAGATGCTGCTGCTGCTAAAAAAGCAGAAGCTGCTAAAGTTGCTGCCGAAAAAGCGGCTGCTGAAACTGCCAAAAAGGAAGCTGCCAAAGCCGCACTAGAAGCAGCCGCGCCAGAAGCGGAAAGCCCAGAGGTTAAGGTAGAAGCGGCTACAGAGGAAGTAGCGCCAGTAGAAGAAACGCTACAAGAGGCAAGCCCAGAAGTTAAGGTAGAAAGGCCTACAGAGGAAGCCTCAGATGATGCTGTAATCGGAAAAGACGAAGAAGAGTAAAATAAATGAAATAATAATAGATTGATGTAACTTGTTTATAATCAGTGATTAAGTCGCTATCCATTTAATGGGTAGCGATTTTTTTTTGACAAAAAAATAAAAGCATACACCAAAATTTGAACCATCTACATCTATATAAGCAAGTACGACAAAGAAGCCTTAGCGAGACCAATCATTTTTGATCCGTTGCTATTTATTCTCTTTGACCAGAAGAGAAACATTTCACAGCTTGTTTGTGGTCATGGAGTTTTCTCTACTTTTCACACCAATAAATATCACCACAACATATTTGTAAGTATAACAAACGTATTGAGCCAACAGCTCAATGACCCAAGGGCAATTCTATGCCTAAACTTTTAACTCGGCAATGAATTTATTGCCTAAACAATTCTACACATTATGAATACATTATTTGCTACGTCAACTCTAATTTTAAGTGGGGGACAAGTGTTGTTGGGTTTTTCAGCGGTCGGAGTGGCGATCTACTTAGGCATCTTTGCAACCAAAACGTATATGCATCAGCAAACGCTGAAAATTAAATCGGATGGAGGACAAAATGACTCTCCTCTGCTACGAAAATATGCTGCGGTAGACATTCATCAACATACTAAAAATATAAAATTAGCAGGCTTTGCCTCGGCATTAGCGGTTGTTTTAATTGCTTTTGCGTGGACACAATTCACCAATGAGCAAGTTTTAGCGGAGTTTCTTCCTGAGTTAGAAGAAATTGAAATGGATATTCCTCCAACTTCGCAAGCAGAAAAAAAGTTGCCGCCTGCACTGCCACCTCCACCGCCCAAATTAGAAACGAACTTAATAGATGTTGTTGACGAGCCAGAACCAGAAAAGCCAGAGCCTAAAGAGCCCATTATAGATATTAGTAAAACACCAAGTACGTACACTGGAGCAACAGATCCTAATGCAACTTATTTTCCACCGACAATTGTCATTGAACCTGTCATAGAAGAGCCTAAAGAGGATCCTAATGAAGTCATCATATTTGCAGAGCAAATGCCAAGGTTTCCAGGTTGTGAAGCACAAGGGGGAGATAATAAAACTAAAAAAGCCTGTGCCGACCAGAAGTTGTTGAGCTTTATTTATGCCAATATCAAATATCCTATAATGGCATTGGAAAATCAAATTGAAGGAACTGTTATTGTAAGTTTTGTAATCAATAAAGATGGTACAGTAGTAGACATCAATGTTCTGAGAGATCCAGGAGGAGGCTGTGGGAAAGAGACGACTAGAATTGTCAAAATGATGAATAAAATGGCTGAAAAGTGGACGCCAGGAAAACAACGAGGTAAGTCGGTACGAGTTCGCTACAATTTGCCTGTAAAATTCCAATTAAACGATTAATTAATAATGTTTAATATTTATAATCTATTCTATTGATTGCTAGATAGAAGTTATGAATAAATTGAGTCGCAGCTTGAGTAACTGCGGCTCTTTTTATGTTTTTAGTCGATTCATTACTCCGTTGAAAAATCGTATTAGTTTGATTATCAGCAAGATAAGTTTTTAATTATCAAAGTATTAAAAAGCTGATAATCAAACTAATGCAAGATGCTTTTTTACGTTTTTCATAGAAAAACTAAAAAATCAACGGAGTATTATTGATTATAATCCCCTTGATAAACAGCACCATTAATGGTGTCTTTTTGAGCTCCCGTAATTGTTTTTAGACTGTTCGGGACTTTTTCCATTCTCATAACCCCTAACAAAGCCATTAAAATGGCTTCTTTGAAGTTCACAATCGACGCATCGGGCAAGAACAATTCAACCTTCTGACTTTGATTGCAATAGGCATTAATACTTTCCATCAAGTAGTCGTTAAAAGCTCCCCCACCTGTAACGAGGACTTTATACTGTTCCTTTTGAAAGGCTTCTTTTTTGAGTATTTGTTGAATAGAAGTGGCTATTTCAATGGCAATGTGCTCACAGGCAGTGGCTAATTTATCTTCCCAAGAAACAGGAGCAGCTAAATAAAGCGGTAAAATATGTTGACGAATCCATTCATTACCCAAGGATTTGGGATAAGGAGCTGTATAAAAATCAAAATTAGCTGCCTGTTCTAATAAGCTTTGATCAACCCTACCTTGGCTTGCCCAAGCACCTTTGTTGTCATATTCCGCACCCAATTCCTGTGCTAAGGTATTTAAAACCTGATTGGCAGCGCAGCAGTCCATCGCTACCCAGCGATTATTAATATTAGCGGATAAGTTCGCAATGCCTCCTAGGTTCAAATAAAAATCATAACCACCAAACAAGTATTGATCGGCTAGGGGAGCCAAAGGAGCGCCTTCGCCATCCAAAGCAATGTCTTGCGTCCTAAAATTACAAATCGTAGTAATCCCTGTTTTTGCCGCTAAAGCAGCGCCATCTCCAATTTGAATAGAAATGCGCTGATCGGGATTATGAAAAATAGTATGTCCGTGAGAAGCAATAAAATCTACTTTTTGTATTGCGTGTTTTTGGAGAAATGTTTGCACCAAATCAGCTAGGTAATGCCCAAAATAAGTGTGTGTTTTGGCAAAAATCAACCCACTTTGACTGGGTAAATTGCTTAACCTACTTTTCCACATATCCGAAAATTCGAGTGTTTCTCCCTCTATTAATGCCCAATCTTTTACTTGATTATTTTGCCAATCAATAGAGCAATAAGCAATGTCCAAGCCATCTAAAGAACTCCCTGACATGAGCCCTAATACGTTGTAAATCATAATATTATTTTGTGTTAGAGGGCAAAAGTACAACTTATTGCTTCTAAAATTGGTATAATTGTACTTCTTTTAACACCAAGCACCGATTGACGTCGCAAGGGCAATGATAAATATAATTGCAAAAAGGAGGCGTAAAAAATGGGTAGAGCTAAGTATAGATGCGAATCAAGGGCTAAAACGTGCATAGCGTGCAGATTTAAGGCAAAATCACTCCATTGTATTCACCTGTTTTTTGTCCTGTACTCAGATGTTTCTTATGCAAAAGGAAACATTCAACAGGAAGTATTCAACATTTTGTAAAGCGCTTAGTCCTGTTTTTTTATTGTTCAGACGTACATTTAGCTCTTGATTATAGATGAACAGTTGCCTAATATTTTTATGAAAAAAACTACATTGCTTATGAAGCAGAAAATAGGATCAGGGAC
>CACVAQ010000188.1 GCA_902727865.1 uncultured Aureispira sp.
GTGCTTAAGGAGATTATTAAACTCAATAACAGAACATAAATAATGACTGCTTCTATTCAAGTTTTATTGAAACCACACATCATTGATGTAAAAGGTAAAAAGGTTGAAGAGAAATGCCTAAAACAATTAGGAATTACAACAGGAAATGTAAAAAGCGCAAAGCTATTTTCTATTCATTACAATGCAAGTCCAGCAGACTTACAAGACTATGCGACTCGCTGTATCAAAGATGTTGTAACGGATGAAATTTTGGTGAATGAATTGTACGTACCAACAGCGTATCAATCGTGTATCGCTATTGCTCAATTACCAGGCGTAACGGACGACGAAGGAACTTCTGCACAAATGGCTTGGGTAGATTTCTTCAACACAGAAGCAGATGTTAAGACGCAACAGATATTTACACAAGCCGTGTATTATTTTGAGCACAAACTTTCTCCAGAAGAATTGACCTTGATTGCCAAGCGTTTGTTGGGGAATCCTTTGATCAATCACTTTACTTATGCCGTTCAAAAAGAAGGGGAGGCATTGAGCTTTACGCCTTATGTGCCTCAAGTGAAAATGATTGCTGATGCAACAACGGACATTATCAACTTAGACTTGAGTGATGCGGATTTGGTACAATTGTCTAAGACAAAAGTCTTGGCTTTGAACCTAGCAGAGATGAAAGCGATTGTTGCTTATTATAATAATAAGGAAACAAAAGAAGCCCGTCAAGCAGTTGGCTTGCCAACGGACCCAACGGATTGTGAACTAGAAATACTAGGACAAACGTGGTCAGAGCATTGCAAACACAAGGAGTTTAATGCGGTTATTTATTATAAAAATACAGCAACAGGAGAAGAGAAAACAATCAACTCGCTGTTTAAAACTTATATAAAAGGAACGACCTCTACGGTTCAAGAAAGCTTAGAAGCCAACAACAATGAATGGTTGGTTAAAGTGTTTTCGGATAACGCTGGTGTGGTCAAAGCAACAGACGATCAGTTGTTTGTTTGGAAGGTAGAAACGCATAATTCTCCTTCGGCTTTAGATCCTTATGGCGGAGCAATTACTGGAATTTTGGGGAACAATCGGGACCCAATGGCAACGGGCGTTGGTGGCGCAAAGCTATTGTTCAACACCAATGTACTTTGTTTTGGCAATCCAGATTATGAGAAGCCTTTGTTGACTGGACAATTGCATCCTCGCCAAATTATGGAAGGAGTGATTGCTGGAATTGAAGATGGGGGGAACAAATCAGGCGTGCCGACCGTAAATGGTTCGGTTGTTTTTGATGACCGGTATAGTGGTAAACCTTTGGTTTATTGCGGAACAGGCGCTTTGATGCCTTATGATTATAAAGGAAAACCGTCTTGGGAAAAACCAATTGACGCTGGCGATCGTATTGTGGTTGCGGGGGGACGTGTTGGGAAAGATGGGATTCATGGAGCAACGTTTTCTTCGATAGAAATTGACGAAAATTCGCCCTCTTCTGCGGTTCAGATTGGGAGTCCAATTACACAAAAAAAAGTAGCCGATTTCTTAGTCAAAGCTTGCTTGGCAGGCCTCGTCAAATGTAGTACCGATAATGGTGCTGGAGGTTTGTCTTCTTCTGTTGGAGAATTGGCAACAATTTCTGGCGGTGCGGTCGTTGACTTAGAAAAAGTGCCTTTGAAATATGCAGGCCTCAAACCTTGGGAAATTTTCGTTTCGGAATCTCAAGAGCGAATGTCATTGGTCATCGAAGCACATCAAATCGAGCCACTATTTGCCTTAGCGAAAGCAATGGAAGTAGAATTGACCGATATTGGCTATTTTACAAACGATGGCTATTTGGATATTCGTTATAATAATACGAAAGTAGCTTACCTAGATATGACCTTCCTGCACGAAGGCGATCCTCAAAAAATAATGTATGCACAGTGGGACCAACCCCAATTGCAAGAACCAAACTTACCAACCGTAAGTAACTTCAATGACGTTTTGGTTAATTTAATGGGCAGCTTGAATATTTGTTCGAGAGAGTCGATTATTCGCCAATACGATCACGAGGTAAAAGGAAAAACGATTCTCAAACCCTTGATGGGACCCAAAGGAAAAGCGCCACAAGATGCCGCCATCATGCGTTTTGGTTTCAATAGCTTTGAAGGCGTAGCCATTTCCAATGGTATCTTGCCTCGCTATGGCGATATTGATGCCTATGAAATGTCGGCAGGCGCGTTTGATGAAGCCATTCGCCAAATCATTTCAGCAGGTGGCCGTTTACCCAATACCAACTCAGATGATGGTATTTTTTGGTCGGTGAATGATAATTTCTGTGTGCCAGATTCAGAATACCATGAAATTAGTAATCCTGATGGAAAATTGAAATTGGCGAAGTTGGTTCAAATGTGTGAAGCCTTGTACGACATGGCGACCTACTTTGATATTCCCTTGACGTCTGGAAAAGATAGCATGAAGAATGATTTTAAAGCCGATGGGGTTAAAATTTCTGTTCCTCCAACGATCTTATATTCAATGACGGCTAAGATGGACGATGTTCGCCAATCGGTTACCTCTGAGTTTAAAGCCGCAGGTGATTTAGTCTATCAATTAGGAACGACTTACGATGAGTTGGGCGCTTCAGAATTTTATAATTTGTACGATGAATTAGGAGCTAATGTGCCTAAAGTTCGCAAAGAAGCAGCCAAAGCCTTGTACTTAAATGTGATGAAAGCGAATGCCGAAAGACTCATCGAATCTAGCCACGATTTATCGGATGGCGGACTGGCGGTAAGCTTGGTAGAATCTGCTTTTGGGGGGGCATTTGGTTTAGAAGCCAATCTAGATACTTTAGGCGATTTGTCGGATGTGGTGAAGTTGTTTTCAGAATCTCATTCTCGGTTTGTCGTGTCGATTCGTCCAGAAAATAAAACTAAATTTGAAGCTATTTTTGGAGCTAAAGCCTTTTTCTTAGGAACGGTTAAAGCTGAAAAGAACATCCATATTACGTCTAATAAGAATAATTTGATTGATTTACCAACCGATGCCTTGTTAGAAGCCTGGGCAGGAGGATTGGTTTTGTAATAAGTAGATTTTTTTGATAAATAGTGCAATGACTTCTAAGAGTACGTCATGTTTTGTAATGATTATTTAGATTTTAGATCACTACGTTTTTAGATCTTAGATATTAGACTTTACTATTTTTGAGTCTAATATCTAAGAGTGAAACGATCTAAAATCTAATCTCTAAAATATTCAAAGGCGAAGATTTTATTTGCTTATAAACAGCACTATTTCTGAAGAATCCAAAAGTGTATTAACATTTCAAATTGAAATAAAATGACAACAGTAAAATCTTTAGTGATAACAGGTTTCGGGATTAATTGTGAGGAAGAAATGGCGGCTGCGTATGAATTGGCGGGAGCGACCGCAGAGATTGTTCATTTGAATGAAATTCTGTTGGGCGAGGTCTCCATTCATCACTACGATATTTTGAACTTTCCAGGAGGTTTTTCTTTTGGAGATGATTTGGCATCGGGTAAGGTGGTTTCTAATAAAATAAAATTTAAAAAATTGCCTTCTGGTAAGGTCTTGTTGGAGGAGATTAAACAATTCTTGGGCGAAGGGAAATATATTTTGGGGGTTTGTAATGGATTTCAAATGTTGGTTAGAATGGGCTTGTTGCCAAATACCAACCACGATTTTGAGCCAGAAGCAACCTTGAGCCAAAACAATTCAGGGAAATTTGAAGATCGTTGGGTGTATTGTAAAGTCAACCCTACGGTAAAAACACCGTTCCTAAAAGGAATCACACAAATGGCTTTGCCTGCTCGTCACGGAGAAGGAAAGTTGATTTTTATGGACGATGCCCTACGGGAAAAAATTCAAGCGGAAAGCTTAAATTGCTTGACCTATTGTACAGAAGATGGAACGGAAACGGCCGCTTATCCTGCGAATCCAAATGGCGCAGATTTGAACTGTGCAGGATTGACCAGTCCAAGTGGACAGGTCTTGGGATTAATGCCACATCCAGAAGCTTATTTGACTTTGTACAATAATCCAAATTGGGGACAAATTAAACGAAATAATCCCAATCATAACGAAGCAGGAGAAGGATTAACTATCTTTACAAATATCGTAGAGCACATTAAATTACAAAAACTGGCAACAGTTTAGAGCAAAACACTCAATTGAAAGCTAACCAATGAAAACGGGCATTCAAAATACGTATATCATTCGCAGAAAATCAGACCTAATACAACACGTATATAGGCAAGCTAATTAGGTGACAAAGAGCCTGTTTGAAGATTATTTCAAACAGGCTCTTTGTGTTTGTATTTTTATAGAACTAATACTATTTTATTAAAAAAACATAAATCAAGAACAAACAATGGATCTTTTGATTCCGATTAAACGAGCTTTAATTAGCGTTTCAGACAAAACAGGTGTCGTAGAATTAGCACAATCCTTGGTCGATGCAGGTTGTGAAATTATTTCTACAGGAGGCACTCAGCGCCAACTAGAAGCAGCTGGAATTGCGACAACAGAAATTTCAACCGTAACAGGAAATCCTGAAGCCTTTGGTGGTCGTATGAAAACGATTTCTTTTAACATCGAATCCGCCTTGTTATTTGATCGTGAAAAAGATGCTGAAGAAGCAGCGGCACTTCATATTGAGCCGATTGATTTGGTGGTTTGTAACTTATATCCATTTCAAGAAGTCCTCAAAAAAGGCGCTGATTTTGAGACCTTAATTGAGCACATCGACATTGGGGGACCAACCATGATTCGGGCGGCGGCTAAGAACTTTAAATATGTCGCAACGGTCACTCAGCCGTCGGATTATGCCGAATTGATGGCACAGTTAAAACAGAATAAAGGTGCTTTGACTTATGATTTTCGCAAGAAATTAATGACCAAAGCCTTTAATCATACCGCAGATTATGACGCTTTGATTGCCACGACAATGGACAAAGAAATTGGGGTAAACTCTTTGCGTTTGGGTTTTGAGGAAGGCATCGATTTGCGTTACGGAGAAAACAGCCATCAAGCGGCTCGTTTTTACAAAGAGAAACATTCAGACAACTCTTTGTACGACCTAAATGTATTGCATGGAAAGGCTTTGTCTTTTAATAATATTTTGGACATCAATGGTGCCATCGAAGCGATCAAAGAATCGACTCGTCCAGCTTGTGCTGTCATCAAACACAGCAATCCTTGTGGACTTTGCGAGGGAGACGATCAAGCCGAATTATTGCAATTGGCTTGGGCAGGAGATCCTATTTCTGCCTTTGGGTCTATCATTGCGTTTAACGAAAAAGTAAGGTTTGAGACCGTTCAGTTTTTTGAATTGAAGCACGAAGATAGAAGTAAACGTAAATTTGTAGAGGTCGTTATTGCACCCGAATTCACAGCAGAAGCCTTGGCGTATTTACAACAACACAAGAACCTTAGAATTATAGAATTTGATGCCGCCCGTTTGACTAGAGGGATGGATTTTCGCTATTTGAATGGTAGTTTGTTGGCACAGGATACCGACAATCAATTGCACAGCAAACTAGATATTGTCACTGAAAAAACGGTAGACATGGCCGTAGAACAGCCATTGATTGAATTTGGCTTGCGTGCAATTAAAACCATTAAATCAAACTCAATTGCCCTTGTTCGCTTTAAAAATGGTTACGCTCAATTGTTGGGCATGGGAGCTGGTCAGCCAAACCGCTTGATTGCAACTAAATTATCCATTGAAAAAAGCCGTGAGAATTTACGCAACGAATATACAGGAGCAGCCGAAGATTTTGAGGCTTATGTTGCCGCAGAATTGGCAAATGCTTGGTTGATTTCAGATGCTTTTTTCCCATTTGCAGACAATGTGGAATTGGCAGCCGCAGCAGGCGTCCGAAAAATTGTTCAACCTGGAGGCTCTATTCGAGATAAATCAGTGATTGCGATTTGTAATGACTTAGATGTTTCAATGGTCTTTACAGGCATTAGACATTTTAAGCATTAGTAGTAATTTGAA
>CACVAQ010000189.1:0-3163 GCA_902727865.1 uncultured Aureispira sp.
AGATAAATAGTTTTTTTTTATCCAAATAATCTCTAAAAGATTCGGCTTTTATATTGTTTTTATTCTTAATTACGGCCTGTATATGTAGTAGATGGTTAGGCTTTTAAGGAGGTAACCTTTTGAGGCTTTTTTTTCATCTGCTACATCCTATTTAAGCTCTATTTTCGAACTTATTTGAAATAAAATGGCAAAATTTCCTGTAATTTAGGAGAAGAACTTTATGTTTGTAGAACGTTTTTTCTATCCAAAACGTTGAATTCAGCGCCCCTATTACTAAATATAATCGTTCGGTGTTTTTGGAATTTTCAAACAAAACACAAAAAACACCCACTTTATTAGCTTCATTTACAACTACTTAGACAAGCATGCCATTTTACTAAGTAAAAATCAATCTAATGAGGCGCTTCACTGAACTAATGACTAAAAACAAACCTAATGCGCTCTTTTACTCCTGCCCTATGCCTATTGTGTTTTCCCTTATTATTATTAATCTCTAGCTGTTCCAATTACATTGGCTGTGGAGGGGATAAAGATGTCTTTGTCGACAATTTTTATGCCTTCATAGAAGATCTTAAAGAAGAACAAAAGGAGGGGAAATTGTCTGCCAGTCAATGGGAAAGTTATGATGCAAAATTCAAAAAATTAACAGAAGAATGCTTTCCTCAATTTGAGGACGAACTCAGCACAACCGACCGGCTAGGTGTTGCAGCCTCGGTAGCCGCTTATTATTATGCAAAACACGGCCTGACTGCTATGATTAAATTAGCTCAAGCAGAATTAGCCATTCAAAAAGTGTTGTTAGAAATTGACTATACGGTCTTATTCAGTGCTGCAAAGGAAATCATCAACAATCCTGATGAAATTCATAAAATCATGGACGACCTAGACAAACGTTACGGAGAGTAAATTTAAGGGCGTTCCCGTTTTATACAAATAGCCTTCCCTTCTTCTACTACAGTAGTGGCTTCAAAAATCGCTTTTGCTTCTTCTAGTAAAGGGTTCAAATCATAGTATCTAGACGAAAAATGTCCTAGAATCAACTGTTTTGCCTTGGCTTTTTTGGCAATAGTTGCCGCTTGTTTTGCCGTACTGTGCATTGTTTTTTCCGCTAGAGGCAACAAGTCATGCATAAAAGTGGCTTCATGGTAGAGTAGATCTACTCCTTTGATAAGCGGTAGAATGGCTTCGGTATACATAGTGTCTGAACAATAGGCAAATTTACGAACCGCAGCAGGTGCTTGGGTAAGTGCTTCGTGCGGAATAACCCTTCCATCTTTCAAGGTATAGTTTGCCCCTGCTTTGATGGCTCCAATTGCTTGATAAGGAATTTGGTACGCGGCTATTTTTTCTTTGAGTATGTTTGCTGTCTGCTGTTTTTCTGTAAATAGAAATCCATGGCAAGGCGCTCGATGGACTAAAGGTATGGAGGTCACTTCCACCCGACTGTTTTCAAAAAGTACGGTAGACACACTTGGATCGGTCACATGAAAATGCAATGGAAACTTAGGCGCATCATTCAATTGAATCTCAATAATCGCTTGCAATCCTGCGGGGCTATAAAGATGCAATGGTTTGGTTCGCCCAGTCAAATCATACGTCATTAGCAAACCTATTAAGCCAAAAATGTGATCGCCATGCAAATGACTGATAAAAATATGCTTAATTTTTTGCCGTTTGACTTGATATTTCAACATCTGAAATTGAGTCCCCTCGCCACAATCAATCAAAAAAACATCCGTCCCAATCGTAAGTACTTGTGCCGACAAATGGCGGCCATGTGCAGGTGTTGCCGAATTGGAGCCCAATATTCTTAGTTCAAAGTTCATCTTCTTTTATTTAATGTTCATTCCTTAATCGTTTTGGGCAATGCCATAAAGCAAAAAGCATCCATAACTATTTTCATTTTATGAAACAGTTATGGATGCTTAGATAGTTCGTATCTATATAGTATTATATTAAGTAATCGTCCAATTGGAAGGCAAAAAACATCTGATAAGTTCCACTAGCTTCTATTTTCTACCTTGGCAATTATCACAAACGATAAATACAACCTTAGAGCCTTTGATGCAACTAATACAACTAGAACATTTTTAGGATGCGTTTACTTAACAGAACGCTATTTGCTTTTATTCGTCGTCTTCTTCTGCTGGCTTATCGCTTCCCAATTCGTTTTTCAATGCAGCCATCATCACATATTTAGCCGCCTCGCCCAACGTTTCTTTAATCGTCAATACACTATCTAGTCTAGAAATTGTAATCAACATTTTAACACTAGGATGCACCAAACCTGTCAAAACAAAAGCGTTTCCAGATTCTGCCCAAAGACGATTCCCTGTCAATATGGCACTTAACCCTGACGAATCGACAAACTTAGTATTTGACAAATCCATGATTAAATTTTTAATCCCTGCATTGTGTAATACAATAAGTTCTGCCTTTAAATCTGGTGCTTTCAGAGAATTCAAATTTTCTTCTCCAAGGGTCAAAACCGCGTAATCATCTTTCTTATCAACAGAATATTTCATAAAATTTGGTATTTCTTTATCTAAAATAAATGTACTAGCTTTTTTATTCCTTCAAATTACATTGAAGTCACAAAACTTTTTAATAAAACTTTAGCCTATCAAAATTCGTGCTAAACAAAATAACTACCTTTTAATCAAGCCAATAAACTTCATCAGGTAGCGACACAGCCTTTCGTTTTTAGTACAAAGTAAGTGAGTCAATGGCTAATGTAATCAATTTTCTATAAAAAATACAAAATTAGCTTGGCACTATTTTCGTCAGTAAACATAAAGTAGACATTCATTTCTATGAAGAACAAAAAGCGGACAAAATTGTCAGGCAATAGGTAGAACGGATTCTAATGCTTTTAAAAAACGGGTCTTTGATTCCCTATTACAGTACTCAGGAACGCTGCTACTTATTTCTTTTGGTCAGTAGCCTTGCACTTATTGTTCGTGGTCGGGCGTATACCCCGTGGCAAACCTTTGCGCCTAGCACAAGCTTGCTCGTTTGTTATACGCATACTTCTCCTCTTTAGCTAAATTTGAAACAAAAACGTAGCTTTAAATCTTGTTCACCTTATTTTTTAACTATTCCTAAGACAATAAAAAAACAAAAGTTTTCCTTTTATAAAAATATTATCTACCTTTCTTTTAAT
>CACVAQ010000189.1:3263-5975 GCA_902727865.1 uncultured Aureispira sp.
TTTAATAAAAAATAAGGATAAAACTTTTTGACGAAAAAAATTGTTCTCCTTATTAGCACGTTAAATCAAAGAATTAGAATACCCATAAATATAAAACTATTTACTAGACTGTGATTGGTCTAGCAATTTATAAACTAAAAATATGCCTAACAATAGATTTTCTCCCAAGGTAAAAGAGATCATCTCACACAGTAGAGAAGAAGCTCTTAAGTTTGGTCATGATTACATAGGTACAGAGCATCTTTTATTAGGAGTATTAAAAG
This sequence comes from uncultured Aureispira sp., assembly GCA_902727865.1. GTDB lineage: Bacteria > Bacteroidota > Bacteroidia > Chitinophagales > Saprospiraceae > Aureispira. Next base: position 3,527 of record CACVAQ010000189.1, read on the forward strand.
AGCCTACTAGCCTAGCCGTTCGTGTTTTAGAATCGCTCAATGTTGATTCAGAACAATTAAGTGTTGCAGTTGAAAAATCAATTAACCAAAATACCAATACACTGCCCACTTCTTATAATATAGGCAATTTGCCTTTAACTAAACAGGCTGAAAAAGTATTAAAAGTAACTTTTCTAGAAGCTAAATTGCTTAAAAGTGAGTTGATCGGAACAGAACATATATTATTGTCTGTCCTCAAGCACAAAGATAATTTGGCCGCTCGTGTTTTATTACAATTCAATGTTTCTTATGATGTTTTTAAAACAGAACTAGAATTTGTAGGAACAGAGATCAGTCCTGATATTACGTCAGAATTGCCTGGTGGTGGTGAGTTTGAAGAAGAAGAAGAAAACCCTAGTGGTGGAGATTCTGGAGCACAATCTCGTGGCAGAGGAAAAGGAAAGTCACACACGCCTGTTTTGGATAATTTTGGACGTGATATTTCTAAACTAGCCGAAGAGGATAAATTAGATCCCATTATTGGTAGAGAAGTAGAAATTGAACGTGTTTCTCAAATCCTTTCTCGACGTAAAAAGAACAATCCAATTTTAATTGGAGAACCAGGTGTTGGTAAAACGGCTGTAGTCGAAGGCTTGGCCTTACGTATCTATCAACGTAAAGTTTCGCGTACCTTGTTTAACAAACGTATTGTCATGTTGGATTTGGCCGCTTTGGTTGCTGGAACCAAATATCGTGGTCAATTTGAGGAGCGGATGAAGGCCATTATGACGGAATTGGAAAAATCCCGTGATGTTATCTTGTTTATTGATGAAATTCATACCATTGTTGGTGCGGGTGGCGCAACAGGTTCTTTGGATGCCTCTAATATCTTCAAACCTGCTTTAGCTCGTGGTGAATTGCAATGTATCGGTGCTTCTACCTTAGATGAGTACCGCCAGTATATTGAGAAAGATGGTGCTTTGGATCGTCGTTTCCAAAAAGTAGTGATTGATCCTCCTTCTCCAGAAGAAGCGATTCATATTTTAACGAACATCAAAGAAAAATACGAAGAATTTCATCACGTACAGTATACCGATGATGCTATTGAAGCTTGTGTAAAATTAAGCGATCGCTATATTTCTGATCGTTTCTTGCCTGATAAAGCCATTGATGTCATGGATGAAGTTGGTGCTCGTGTGCATCTTAAAAACATTCATGTTCCTACACATATTGTGGAATTGGAAGATGAAATTGAGAAAACAAAAGAGGCTAAAAATCAAGCGGTTCGTGATCAAGAATACGAAAAAGCAGCCAACTATCGCGATAAAGAATCTAAATTGATTCGTCAATTAGAACAAGCTAAAAAACAGTGGGACGAAGAGTCTAAAACAAAACGTTATCCTGTTGGCGAGGCAGATATTGCTGAAGTGGTTTCTATGATGACAGGTATTCCTGTAAGTAGTGTTGCTGAAAACGAAAGCCATAAATTATTGAGCATGACAACGGACCTTCAAGGGGAAGTTATCGGTCAAGATGAGGCGATTCAAAAAGTAACAAAAGCGATTCAACGGAACCGTGTTGGTCTTAAAGATCCAAACAAACCAATTGGTACCTTTATTTTCTTAGGACCTACTGGGGTTGGTAAAACGGAGTTGGCAAAAGTATTGGCTCGTCAATTATTTACGTCGGAAGATTCCTTGATTCGAATTGACATGAGTGAATACATGGAGAAATTTGCTGTCAGTCGTTTGATTGGTGCGCCTCCTGGCTATGTAGGATATGAAGAAGGTGGTCAGTTGACGGAAAAAGTCCGCCGCAAGCCTTATTCTGTGATTCTATTGGACGAAATCGAGAAAGCACATCCTGATATTTTTAACATTTTGTTGCAAGTATTGGACGATGGTCAATTAACGGATGGTTTGGGTAGAAAAGTGGATTTCAAGAATACGCTTATTATCATGACTTCTAATGTCGGCGCTCGTCGCCTAAAAGACTTTGGTCAAGGGGTTGGTTTTGCTACTCAAGCTCGTGAAAAAGACTCGGACAGCAATGCTAAAAGTGTTATTCAAGGTGCCTTAAAACGGACTTTCTCTCCTGAGTTTTTGAATCGTATTGATGATGTTATTGTCTTCAATAGTTTAGATCAAGCTGATATTTTCCGTATCATTGATATTACACTAAAAGACCTCTACAAACGTATTCAAGAGTTGGGGTACAACTTAGAATTAGACGAAAAAGCAAAAACATTCTTAGCAGAAAAAGGGTATGACCCTCAATTTGGAGCGAGACCGCTAAACAGAGCCATCCAAAAATACTTGGAAGATCCTTTGGCAGAATTTATCCTAAACAATCAAAAAACCTTAGAAGATGAAGCTACCTTAATTGCTACCTTAGGGGAAGATGATCAGATGGTTATTACGCTTAAGAAAAAGAAAAAATCTACTAAATAGTAGGCAAGTATCTAAGCTTA
>CACVAQ010000190.1 GCA_902727865.1 uncultured Aureispira sp.
GCTGTTTTGACTATTTTTGTATCTTTGTTGTCTGTATTTTATAATTGCCCGCATAGCTCAACTGGATAGAGTGTTGGTTTCCGAAGCCAGAGGTTACAGGTTCGATTCCTGTTGCGGGCACTTGATTCAAATCTCAACGCTTTTTAGTGTTGAGATTTTTTTTTGTTTTAAGAATGCTGTTGAAACGGTGTTTATCCTTATTGTACTTAATAATACTCTTTGATATAAGCATAAGCTCGATCAAACAAACTCTGGTCTTTATGCAGTTTATATTTCAAAAGTTCTTTTCTTAAAGCCTTTTGCACTTCTCGTTCTCCTGAATTCGTCTTTTGCCAACCATCAAAACTAACCACTCTTACAATAGAATCAATACCATTGACGATTCGCGCTACTACAGCAGGCGTCTTATCCGTTTTTAACTCCAAGAATAATTCCGTTAAGGCTGCTTTAGGTGTTTTTTCTTCCATTTCCTGTTCCAGTTTTTTCTCTGCTTGAACCGTTTCTTTGGCCAATTTACAAAGCTCCTTCACAAATTCGATAGAAGTAATTAAACCCTTTTCTGCCTTATCCCGCAATGCTTCTAAGCGTTCACTTAGTTTCTTAAACGTAGGGTTTCCAAGATGTCCACCAATGCGATTCACTAAAATCCGCACCATCTTCTTACCATTTTTAGGATCTGGATTATTAAAAATATCCTCAATCACATCTGCATCTAAAACAAACTCTTGTAATTGATGCACTTCTCCTACATGAATGTTCTCATGGATCAACTTTGTTGTCTGAGCACCTAGCGTAAACCAAAGTAACTTTCCTATGTTATCAGACGCAGGACGAACAGATTCAAACACCTGTGAAAGCCACTTATAATCTTGGTTGTATACATTCAGTAAATTATCAGGAGAAAGTGCTTCCCAAACCTTAGACAAGCGTTTATAATCTTGGGCAAAAGCATCTTTCTTGTCGTTCGTATGAATAGCGTCCTGTGCTTTTTCTAAGCCTTCAAAACCTTCTAAGCTTCGATCGACGCCTTCAAAATGACGCAAGGTATTTTCCATTAATTCGGGTAGTTTTTCCCTTAATTCTGATAAGTTGGTAATAATATTCACCACACTTTCTTCATCAAACTCTAAGGCTTTGGCAGCATCATCAAACACGCCAAAATAATCTACAATACGTCCGAAATTCTTACCAGGATACAAACGATTCGTTCTACAAATTGCCTGTAAAAGCGTATGTGCCTTGATGGATTTATCCAAATACATAGTTTGCAAAATCGGCGCATCAAATCCCGTCAATAATTTAGCCGTAACAATAATAAATTTAACGGCTGATTGTGCATCGTTAAATCGTTCTATAATTTTCTCTTGCTGCCCTTTATCTATCCCCCATTTCTGTTTAAAGTCAATGCCATCATTTGCGGTCGTAGAGATAACAACCGCACTCGCTTCTTCTGGGTAATATTGATCTAAGGCTTCCTTATATTGAACACAGGCTAAACGATCTGGTGTTACAATCATTGCTTTGAAGCCATGTGGCGCTACCTTTTCTTTAAAATGAGTGGCAATGTCTTCTACAATTTTAGCCACTCGCTCTGGAGACTTTAAAAACGAAGCCATCTTTGCTGATTTTCGATTCAAAGCATCTGCCTCCTCATCGGTCAACGCAGCACTTTCTATGAATTCAGCAAAAGCTTTATCCAAACTTTCCTTGTCTACATGCACATCTACTAATCTAGGCTCAAAATGCAAGGGCAAGGTCGCTTCATCTCGTATCGAATCATGAAAGGTATATCTAGACATATAGCCGCCTTCATCCTCTATCGCTCCAAACGCCCAAAACGTGTTTTTATCCGCTTTATTTACAGGGGTTCCTGTCAAACCAAACAAAAAAGCATTGGGTAAAGCCGCTCTCATTTGACGCCCCAAATCCCCTTCTTGTGTTCGATGTGCCTCATCTACTAAAACGATAATATTCTCCCGCTCATTCATATTCGCTGGCGCATCTTTAAACTTAAAGATCGTAGAGATGATAATTTTTCGAGTATCTCGCTCCAATAGTTTTTGCAATTCCTTGATGCTATCGGTCGTCACCACATTGGCAATATCTGCCGCATTAAAGGTATTGCTTATCTGTGTATCTAAATCTGTTCGATCGACCAAGACCAAAACCGTTGGGCTTTTTAAATCAGCTGATTTACGCAACTTCTGTGCTGCAAAAACCATTAGCAAAGATTTTCCCGATCCTTGAAAATGCCAAATTAAGCCTTTCTTAATCCGTCCTTCTTTAACGCGCTCTACAATCTGATTGGCTCCTTCGTATTGTTGAAAACGACAAATAATTTTAAGACGCTGTTTCTTTTTATTGGAGGTGAATAAGGAGAAATTTTGTAAGATATCCAATAGGCGTGCAGGACTTAATAAATCCGACAATTGTTTTCCGATTTCAGACAAACCTAATTGGCTTTTTAAGCTGTCTTCGTCTCCTTCCAAACGCCAAGGGGCCCAATGTTCCAAAGGGGTTCGTACGGCTCCATAAAACAGTTCTTTTCCTTCGGTTGCAAAGGACAAAATATTGGGTACAAACAAACCTGGCACCGCATTTTCGTAGATGTCTCGTACTTCTTTGGCGCCATCCAACCAACTTATTGCTGTTCGAGTAGGCGTTTTAGCTTCTCCTACCACGACTGGAATTCCATTAATCAACAAAACAATATCGGGTATCTTTGTTTCTCTGTGGTGGATTCGGTATTGGTTGGTAATAAGGTAGCTGTTATTCTTCAACTGATCCACGTCAATTAATCGCACGGGTACATGTCGATTGTTCTCTCCAAAAGGCATGGTCTTCTCCCCCGTCATCCACTTAAAAAACGCTTCGTTGGCTTTCACTAGCCCGACTTGATGCACCGCAATTAAAATGGTTCGTAATTTATAAATTACTTCGTCTGCCAATTCTGGCTTTGCGCTGATCTCTGGGTTCAAGCGAATTAAGGCTTTCTTTAATTCCGTTTCTACCAAAACTTCGTTGATGCCTCGCTTTAGTTCTTCTGCGGTTTTGAATTGCCAAGTTGCGCCGTAACTGGGGCGCTCCTCTTGGAGAATTTCTTTGTTGAGATTGACTCCGCTCAATTGATGTACGATGTAGTGTTCTACGCTGTTGAGTTCGTTGAATGACATGGCTTAGGTAGTTACTGTTTATCCTTTTTTAAATTCTCTTGTTAAGTTATGTAAAAAAGATTGAATTTTCGCCCTATTAAAAAAAGAATCTATATAAAAATCTATATTATGATATAAGTAATGCCAAAAAAAGGAATAAGGTTTCTTAGGATTTGCATTTTCTCTGATTTTTTGAAGCCTAAAGAAGAAGTCTTCTCTAAATCCTTCTATTGTTATTCTTTCACCAATATATTGAGTTAACTTTAACTTTAACTCCTTCTCTAAATCATCAATAATCGGATATCTAACAATCAAGTATAATTTATCTCTATTTAACTTGCAAATATCTTCTATCGTTACGTACGCTTGGCTATAGGCAAATGTTCCATGCTGCTGTTTAGGCAACATAAGTCCTGCTTCGTCAAACTGAAAATAAAAAAATGGATTGAATCCTTTTTGTTCTGGATGAATTAGCAAAGGGTATTCATCCTTAAGGGGACTTGCAAAACAATTATTCTTATTAAGGTCTATTCTTTGTCTGATACTAGGTCCATAAACTCTTGCTCCTGCAATTGGAAATCGGTTGCCTTTATTCCTCTGTTTATTACAATCATGGCAGGCAGGTAAAAGATTAGTCCATTCATAAGCCAACCAATAATAACCAGGATGTTTCACTCTAGGAATTCCCGTAACACCCTTTTTAGGGCGATAATGTTCTACTTCAAATTCATCATCATAACTTTCACAATAAGCACATTTATTATGATATAAATCAGCTAAAGCATCTCGAACATCAGTAGCACCATAATAATCGCCAGAAATTGCTTTTTTATTAGGATTTCCATTATTCCAAACATCATTCAAAGCATTTTTACAATCCAACGATTTTAATGTACTAGGTTTGGGTAGTCTATTTTTATTTATGGGAATCATCTTGCTCTAGTTTATCGTCTAAAAATAAGGTCTCAAGCTTCTTGTCAACCATTTTATAAAATAGCTCATCATCTACTGAATCTTCCATATTAATTGCTTTCACATCTGTATTCATAACAGACTTAATATCATCCATCCCAAATATCGCAGAAGTAAGAATATAGTTTGGCAGTAAGTTTTTAATTCTTTCTTCCATACTTTTCAGGCGCTTTACCGTTATTCCCTCTTCTACTGTTCGATTAACTTTTAGAAAAACAGAATCTTCTGGTGCCCCTAATAAAGGAATTGGGCTATGCGTAGATGCTATAAATTGAACCAAAGGAAACAATTCTGACAATAAACCTGGTAATTTCTTTTGCCACTTAGGGTGCCAATGCAAATCCAATTCATCTATAATAACAATCCCCTCCAATTTAGCAGGTTCAACAATATCAGGCTGCGCCTCAAATAATCGAATGAGAATATCGCCTACCATAGCAATCATACTACGATAACCCGCCGCTAAATGATCAAAAATAATGGGTTCAAAATACATCCCTTCTCTTTTTTCTTTATACCAGACTCTTTTACTAGTATTAGAAACACTTATTTCCATACCATTCAAGATTTTTTCAAGCAATTGAATCGTATAATGGTATTTCTTTAGATCAACGTCTAAGTGGCTATCACTCCATAAAATTAAGTTCAATTCGATATTCCTCAAAAGCGATTTGGTGGTAAACAAACTGAGGATTGGGTTATCTTCTTTTTTTAAATTATGATCGTCATACGTTTCTAATCGAGAAGCTCCATAAGCACAAATGTTTCGAAAATTTCTAGCGTCCCTAGCTTTAGGATAATTATAATTATTTATTGCTTTTTTTCCAAATGCTCTAGTCCTTACATTCAACTTAACCTTCGGCCCTTCTCCATAACTAAGAGTAGATCCTGAAGAGGCTCCCATAGGCTTATTAAAAAGGTGGTTTAAATCCTCTCCATAAAGACCTAATGCGATTCCTTGTAACAAACAAGTTTTCCCAAATCCATTCTCTCCTGTAACGAAAATCCAAGAGGACTCCGCTGGCAAATGATTCAGTATGATTTTTTTTATTCCTTTAAAATTCTGAAGGTTAATTCCTTGTAACTTTCCAGAAGGGGTATAATATTTATTATTTATTTTAAGATAATTCGTAATTTTGTCAAAATCATCATCTGAAATAACTCCCTTATTTTTAACAAAATAAGTATCAACCCACTGATCAAGTATATTACCATAAACAATACTATGATACTCTAAAACTACTGACTTAACCACAATAGTGCTTGACAATCCTAACTTCTCCAATTCCTTGTTCAACATCTGTTGAGCAGCATCTAAAGCTTTCCCTGTACGTATTGCATCTTTATGACTGCCAATCACTTCTACAATCAAAACTCCCTGTTCTTTATCTACGACAATAAAGTCCGGAATGCTTTTTATTTTTTCATCTATCCTTAACTCTGTTTCATAGAAAGTAGCATAGCGACCTTCTTTTAGTCTTGATAAAGCGCCATAAACTTCTTCTTCAGAAAAAGAAGAAAATAAATTCGGAAAGGATTGTGGATATATCATAAATCAATAGAATTTTGCTTACATTTTTTGTTTGCTTTAAAGATAGAATATTAAAAGCAAAAGATTGAACAGACTTGTTTTTTTTGTGCGTTTTATACAGGCTTATCTGCCGCCTTCAATCTTCTCAATCTATCCAATTCCCGAAAGATTTCAAAGCCTTCTTCGGCTACAGCTTTTGCATTATCTAGGTAATCTTGCCATACCTTTGGAGCGGCTTTGGATATTTTAGCGGCTTGATGAACGACTACATTTCTTTTCCCTGCCCATT
>CACVAQ010000191.1 GCA_902727865.1 uncultured Aureispira sp.
GGTCGATAAATCAACTTAATCGCACCACTCCGCCCTATTTTCGAACTAATATTAATCACTCGATTCGGCGCCTTACTTTTCGGATCGACAATTTCAACCGTCAAAGTATTGGGAGGAATAGAGCCTAGGTTCCAAGCTTTGGTAAAGATATAATTCTCAAAATCTGGAATTAGACTCAGGTTTACAGACTTAGGTTTCTGCGACGATTTTCGTCTAAGATAATAGCGATTTACAACCCAAACACCATTCACATTGATAGAAACAATGTCTCCATCTTCTTTTTCTGCATCATAAAACAAAAGTTGAACATTGGGATTTTTGACCTCAATCGTTTGTTGGTATTCAATGGTATCGCCATCCACAAACAAAGGATGATTTTCACAGGGGGCTGCATTGGTACGGATCGTATTGTTAATCACAACCGTATCTATTCTAGTAATCGTATTATTAACAATAATCGTATCAATTCTAAGCTTTTCAATCACTTTAGGCGTGCAAGGCTTGGGGGAATTTCGCTCACTTTGATCCTTATACATTTTAGAAATTTCTCTCGCTGTCAAAGCCTTATCATAAATGTACAATTCATCCATGACACCACAAAAATACTCTACATTCCCTGGTAAATCCCGACCGATTTCCATCGCCAATTTGTTTGGAATAAATTTCGTTTTATACGCCCAATTGACAATTTCTTTATTATTCAAATAGACCCGACAATAGCTTCCATCATAGGTCACAACGTAATGATACCAAGTGTCAAATTGTATCTGATGGTCAAACTTTTCTGTAAAATCAGTATTCATAGAGACCGTATACCTTGTCGATTGCAACCTAAATTGAGGGCTGCTACTATTCTCTTCTTTAATATCCGATTTACAACAAATGGTCATCCATTGTAAGTCCGAATATTCAGAGCCTTTCAAGGCTTTGAACCAAAGTCCAATCGAATATTCCGATTGAGGCGACGCTAAACTCTTGGAGTGCGGAACGTGGATATAGCCGTCACTGCCGTTAAATTGCATGGCACCACATTCGTTATTAAACCGATCTCTGGTTGAAAATACACCGCCCGTCACGTAGCCATGATTAAGATTGCCACTAGCATCCTTGGTATCTCCATTAAATAAATAATGCGCTACAAGCCCTTTTTTAGGCGCTTGAGCGTTTAATAAAAACGGATGTAAACCGATTAGGAATAGAAACAAAAATAGATTAGTTTTCATCTTTGACATTTATTGGATTCGTACTTGGGATGGTATCGAGAGAAGGGCTTTGTTTGATCGTCACGCTTGTATCGCTTTCTGAAAATACGCCTATGACAGGACCAAATCGAGTAGCAAAGTTAGCAATATCTTTTTTCTGCCCTTTTATATACATATCTGAAATGGCACCATCTAAATATAAGGCATTCTTACAACCTTTCTCTAAAAAAATAGACGCAAAGGTGTAAAAATTAACAGCTTCTTTCGAAAGAATAAAGATAATTTTTTGGTCTGCGGTTACACCTACCCCACTTCGGATGTAGTTATTGGGCGAGTTTTTATTAAATTTTGGATGGCGAAGGCTATCAATGACTAACATCGGACCAGATTGCGTTGCCAGTTTTAAAGGAGTTCCTTTTTGATAAATGGAATCTCTGAATTGCTCCGTTTCCAAGACACCCGCCACATGATCACAAGAAACAAAAAAGACGCCATTGGGTAGAAGGAAAAAATTACCTCGGTCTTCGTCAAAATTCAAGCCGACGGATTCGACCGTCTCCTCGACAAATAAACCAACGGGAATCCCTCTAGGGTGAAACATACCGCCATTCGTCAACATCAAGTAGTCTCGTGGATGCGCTTGGTAGGCATGGTTCAAGCTCTGATATTGATTGTCAATTAGCGCAATTTCTGCGGTATCTAATTTAACTTCAAAGACGACTACGTTTACCGCATACGGTGTGTTCTTAAAAAATACTTGCTCGTATGCTCCTTCTATCAATGCTGCTGCGGCAAGCGTATCTTCTTTTAGCAAAGGTATGGAATCTGGTTTGGTGCTATCTTTTTTAGAAAGAAAATTAGACACATTTTCCCCTGCTTTTATGTTTTGGTGACAACTCCAAAATAGGCTTATCAAAATACTCCAGCCTAGAACAAACAACAACCTTTTCATTTAATTATATTTCTTTCTTGCGATCAAAAATGGGGGCATCTTATTACTACAACATTGCAAAAACCTGGGTATTCAATCAGCTTAACCGATCTGATTCCAGACTTACAACAACTAATTTAACAAGCCAATAATCACCCCAAAATTACCACCATTCAACCTTCGGTAAGGCTCCAATTTAGGATAATACAACTTAGAAACAAAGCCATCCAAATAAAGGGCATTTTCACAATTTAATTGCTCCTTAAATAAGGTCGCCATTGCATGAAAACAAATTGCTTCTTCTGACAGAACAAAACAAATTTCTCCTTGATCGTTGATTCCAACCGCATTCCTAATGTGTACGTTCTTTGAGTTAGGCGTAAAAGCTGGATGAATCGCTCCGTCAGTAACGAGCATGGGCCCCGACTGCGTGGCAAATTTTATATCTGAATACTGTTTCTGAGGGTATTCCAACAAAAAATCACTGTTTTTTTTGACGAGTGGTGCACCACTTTTTTTAATATAAAAAACCCCATTCGGATGCAAATAAAAATTCGTTTTTATAGGTCGAATCGACGTAAAAGTATCAATGCCTTTTCTAACCTTTCCTTGCTCTATGTACAAGCCTTGTGGCTCATTGTTTCGCTCTGGCAAATACATGCCTCCATTCATCGCAAAAATTAAATTTTTATTTTTCTTTCGAACATATTCTGATAAGGCACTAAAACTTCTAAATTTTTTGTTGCCCGCTTCCAAAAAAAAGCTCAACTGGTCAGAAGTCGTTGTTATGACAACATAATTAACTCCTTTCCAGGAAATTAAAGTGTCTTTAACTAGCGTAGAAATAGGCGCGTCTTCAACTACTGCTATTTCCTTTTTGGTAGAACCAAAACAGCTGTTCAGTATTAATAAGCAAAAACCCAGTATCAAAAATTCACTTTTAAACACTTGATTAATCATAATGGTAGCTTAATAAATTCACTGCCGCACTGACTTTTGTCGATCCTTTTATTTGTGCATCAATTGAGTAATCGCCCGTCTTCAAGTCCATCACATTGTACGCCCCTGTATCAAGATTTAGCAGCGCAATCACATTCATCTCTTTAGCATTCAGATGATCCATTACTTTTTTAGCACCATCATACAAATATTCTCCTTTGGGGAAATTGAATATAATGTGATATAAAGTTCCAGACTTTGTTTTTGCAAACGCCAAAAAGCGTCTTTCTCTTGTTTGTTTTCTTCCTTTGTAATCAATTTTAAGTTTGTTTTCATAGGCTAAGAGTTGCGTTTGAAAAATCGTTGCTTTTTCATCTTCTGCCCACTTTAGTAAATCATACTTTGCGGAAATATCCTTTCTTACATTGATTTTTTTGCCTAAGCTTTGTAAGAACAAATCCCCTTTGGTTAAATCCGACACTACAATTCCACCAGTAGCGTAGACAATCACAAGCCCATCCATTCCCTCTTTCACAACCGTTCTATTCTTAATATAACCGTTCTCTACATTCAGACCAACAGGCAATGCCCCGTTCGTTTTAGACAAATCATCCGAAAAAGCACCGCTACAAGTCAAAATAAGGTCTTTGCCTCGTTTCCACTTATTCAATTTGCCATACACATCGCCTTCCGAAAAGTAAACCGCCTTAGCTTCCTTTGCGCCTCCTCTAGTCAACCAGATAGAATGTCCTATTGTAGTGTAATTTTCTTTGAGTGCATATACATTCACATTCCCATCTTTAAAACTCTTTAAATGCGTACTAGATAAACGGTCTCCATAATAGTGGTTATCAACTGTTGAAAAAGAAGATAAAAATAAAATGGCTACACCAACAAAACTAGAAAAGAGCTGTAATGTCGAAGGTTTTTTCATGACTTTTTTACTTTTTTAAACATTAAATAAATTACAAAACAAAACGATAAAACACCAACGATACATAAAACAGGATAGTCAAACCACAATCGACTCCAAATATATTTAAGGTTTCCTTTCTTTAAATGATGGATTCCCTTATCTAAATTACTGGTTGGTATCGAAACCAAATATTGCTGTTTTTTGAGTTCGGCCACAATGGATAGGATTGCGTCGTTAGATTTATCTAACGTTTCTTCTTTAAAACCTATTGTCATGGCATCCGTTACCGTTGTAAAAACATAATCTGCTGCTATGGCGTAATATTTCGTCTCCTTTCCGATTAGGAATTTCCCTAAGGAAACAGCTCTTTCAAGAGAAGCAATGTCCTTCACATCAACAGGATTCTGTTTTAAATAGTGCTCGCTAAAAACCAGAAAAAAAGTATCTGCTTGGCGATCATGCGCCTCTAAAACTGTTTCGATCGAAGCATAATAGCCTACTTGATCTGTGGCGGGGACGTTGAGAAGGCTGTCAAAGGATAAATTCTCATAAAACACCTGAGCAGACGTTCCTTTGGACGCAGCAACATACTCCTCTAAATAATTGGCCCGCAATAAAAGCGGAAACAAGAGCATCAAAAGAATGCCCCAAAAGGAGCTTTTGAAGACTGTTTTTTTTAGATAATTCAAAAAATATACCATCCTTAGATTTGTTAAATTATTGATTCTTTGACCTTTTTTTTATCGCTCTGTTTTTACATCAAAAAAGAGCACTTAAATTATGTTTTCTTTAGTGGAATGATAACGTCTATTCCAATACCATACCGAAACCTCGTATTCCAAGAATCAAATTTTAATTGGTCAGAAAGCGCATAATCGGCTCCAAAGTAGCCTGCAAAAGCAATATACCTAGACAGGTAAAACCTTACTTTGCTATCAAAACCAACCATAAATGTACTAAATTCAGGATTTGCTTGGATTGAATTGTCGTTCAGCAGGGCATCATGATTCATAATTTGTCCAAAGGTATAGCCCCCGTTCACGCCTACTTTAAGCCCCAATCGAATCGGAAGTAGGGTCAATTCTCCGCTCAACTGTAGATAGGCGGTCTGCATCCTTATATCCGTTCCTACATTGTGGGCATAATTAGCCGTTATCCCCCAATTACCTCCGATTTGCTTCCCATGCAACAAAAATTCTACGCCCATAAATCCGTAATGCCCAACAGCCGAAAGATCAGCAAGCGGCAATAGCCTCCCGACTTTTTTTGTGCCTTGCAGTAAGCTTGAGCTTCTTTTAAAACTAATGGTCGGTAGCACGGTATATCGATAGCCCAAGACCCAATTGGTCGTATTAATTGATCTATATTGTTTTAAAAAATGATGATTGTGTAAGCGATTTCGTGTCCCCGTATTCCTCGCCTGAATTTGAAGTTTTTTGTTCTTTATTTTTAGCATTTTAATCTGCCCTTCTAGTTTGGCAACTTTTGCGCTCGGACTAGTATTTGCGTTGGCATTGGAGTTGGTATTCGCATTGGCACTTTTACGATAGCCCGCAATTTGCTGCTTTAGAACTTGGTTTTCGTTTTGAAGTCTTTCTGCCTTCTTTTGGAGTTTCTCAATTTCAGCAGAGCCGCCACCTTGTGCCGTTAAGCGTTGAATTTCTTTGTTGAGTGTTCCTATTTCTTTTTCTAAATCTTCAATAATCCCTTCTGTAACTTGCAACTCTTTTTGTAATGCCACCAATTCTAATTCGTTAGAATTTTTAGCGGCTCCAGATTTAATTCGCTTGATTTCCTCTAGCAATTCAGTGATTTCCTTGGCATGTCCTTTTATTTTTTGTTCTAATCCTGCATTCGCAGCGGCATTATTCGTGCTGCTGTTTATTGTAATTTGCTTTTCTAAAGTGGTGATTTGCTGCTCGTGATTTTCTATTTCTGCTGCTAAATCAGCAAC
>CACVAQ010000192.1 GCA_902727865.1 uncultured Aureispira sp.
GAATTATTGGAAGAGTTGAAAAAGAGTAGCTACTCCTTTTCAACTCTTTTAAGATACATTCGGCTCAAATATTCAGACTAGAGTATTCCTTTCATATCCTTCTTAAAGGTTTCAATTAAGGTATTGGCAAAGGTATCCATGACCTCTTTTTCATCTGTATCTACGCCATTACTTGACTTTGCAATGGCTTCCATCACTTCGATCATATTTTGATACTCAGGGCTAGGACCAGCATGGGTACAATAATCCAAGACTTTAGCATAGACCTCTTCTACACCACGTTCTTTTTTACGCTCGTAATTAAACGACCACTTAATGTCTGCTGCCCAAGGATGTTCTGCCAAGACGTTTTCCAGTACGCTAACTTCTTCTTCTTGAATCAAACCATCTGCCATTGCGACAACATAAAGCAACTCTCCAAAAGCTTCGTATAATTTTTCGTGATTGTGTTTCATTTTTTTTGTTTTAATTTTTCTTAACCGTAAAACTTAACCAAGTTTTTTTATTCCATTGAGCAAGCTCTCCCAAGAAAAGTCTGCTTTGCGCTCTTGTACGCCTTTTTTAAATTCTGCCTTTCGATTTTTTTGATAAAAATCAACGATCCCATCCGCTACTTCTTTTGGGTTGCTAGGCGCAACTACATAACCGACTTTGTCATGTTCCACTACTTCTGGTAAGCCACCAACTTTAGTCACCAACATCGGCACTTCAAAATGATAGGCCAGTTGAGAAATACCACTTTGGGTAGCGGTTCGATAAGGTTGTACCACCATATCCGCAGCACCAAAATAGGCTCCGACTTTATCTTTAGCAATATAATCGGTTCTTAAAATTAATACCTCTTGCAATTGATGCTTCTCTATAATTTCATGATAAACAGCTTCATTATCATAAAACTCTCCCGCAACAATTAGTTGCACGCCTAAGGCCCGAATTCTAGGGTCGCCCATCGCTTCCAAAAGAATGTCCAAGCCTTTGTATTTTCGGATAAAACCAAAAAATAATAAGTAAGCCTGCTCAGAAGGTAAATCCAAGGCTTTACAAGCCGTTTCCTTGTTCCAATGTTCCCCATAGCTATCGTAAATAGGGTGTGGAATATACGTTACTTTTTGTTCCTTGGTAATGAAGGTCTGCAATTCCGTTTCGACCGAACGAGACATGACCACAAAGCCGTCCACAGGCTTTACAAAATAAGACGCAAAGGCTCGATCGCCTATCCGTTTCTCATGTGGAATAATGTTGTCTATAATCGAAACAATTTTAGTGTGTTTGTTCTTTTTAATTTGCCTTAAAATCGTCCCCAAACAAGGCCCCATAAACGGCAACCAAAATCGACAGATCACTAAATCGGGTTGCATTTTTCGAATTTTATTACCTACGGCCAACCAGTTGAATGGGTTGACCGAATTGATCGCTACATCAATCGACAAATCGCTGGGTTTTTCTTCCTCAGAATACTGTGTTTTTCCAGGAAACAAGAAATTTGGATATTGCAAACTAAACGTAACCATTTCAACACGATCGCCTGCCTCTATAAAAGCTCTTGCGATGCGTTCGTTAAACTCTGCCAGTCCGCCTCGTAAGGGATGTGCTGGACCTATAATTACTATTTTCATTCTTTTTTATTTTTGACCACATAAGTATTGGATATGATGTCGTGCATTCCTCGCTTAGGAACGGTCAAGAAATAAGATGAATAAAATTTGAAACGAGATTTTTGTTTCAAATTTTGCTAAAGATGAGAAGTATGAGTGTAGCGAACGAGCAAGCTTGCGCTAGGCGCAAAGGCTTGGCACGGGCTACACGCCCGATTCTTTAGTGGAATTTGAGGCAAAAATATTATTCAAATGTTCCTCTTATTTCTTTACTGTTCCTTATCTGTAAAAGCAATCATTATAAAGCCTATAAATGCTAAAACAAAAGAAATCCACTTGGCTAAAAAACGCCCTAAAGCCTGTCCAAAAGTAAGCCGCCCCCCTACTTCATTAACAACCTTCATCGAGAGGATTTTCTTGCCTATAGATGCTTGATATTTACTCGATTCAAAAATAGGGTAATACAAAAACAACACAAGACTTCCTAAGACCATCCTTATGGTTTCAGCCCAATGAAAAAGACCGATTAGATAAAGTCCATCCAACAGTGCAGCGCTAAAATTTAAGATAATACTCAAAAAAAAAAGATCTAAAAATGTTGCGCCAAAAAGCTGCCAAAATCCTACAGAAATTTGTGTGGGAATAGGAATTTCTAAAGCGTCTAAGCTAGATAAATCATCTAATAGTTCATTCCTCATGCAGCTATTGTTTATCGTTCCACCACATAAGTACTTGCAATCATATCGTGTAAGCCTCGTTTTTTGTCCGTAAAGGCAATCATTATAAACCCAATAGAAGCGAATGAATAAGACAACATTTTTGAGAGTACCCGAGCCAAGGCTCTCCAAAACGTCATTTTTTCACCGTTTTCATCTATGATTTTCATTCCTAAAATGTATTTCCCAACAGAGGCTTGATAACGACTAGATTCGCACAAGGGAAAGTAAAGTAATAAAAGTACAGGCGTGACGACATCTTGCAAAAAATAGTTCGCCCCACTTGGTAAGATGAATCCCAATAATTCGGTAACAGAGGTCCAGCAAACAAGGAGAACGGATAGTCCGACCACATCTATACCAGTGGCAACAAATCGTTTCCAAAACCCAACATAGACAGGCTTTGGAGCTTTTTTGTCTAAATAATCTAAGTCGTCTAATAATTCACTACTCATTTAGTTCTCCTTTAGTTCTAGCTATTTTTCGATGACATAAGTGCCTAAAATATCTTTGTGTCGTCCCTTTTTATTAAAAAAAAGCCCAATGAATAGGCTCGGTAACAAGGCGCTACTCTTTTTGTATACTAACGACAGCTGTTTTTGCAATTATATCGTGCAAGCCTTCTTTTTTGTCGCTTAATCCAATCATTACAAAACCAGCCAAAAACAGGGCAAAAGATAGTATTTTTGCCATAAATCGCATGAAAGCATGTACAAAACTCAAGCGTTTTCCCGCTCTATCCACCACTTTGAAATTAAAGACCAATTTGCCTAACGACGCTTGAGATTTACTAGATTCCATTAATGGATTATATAGAAAACAGAAGACGCCCCAAAGCATCCAAGCAATATCAGCGCCCCTTGTTATTGAGAACACAAAAAATACTAAAGATAAGACAATACCAAAAAAACCAGTAAAGATAATCAATATCATTACATCTAAAAAAGTAGCTCTTAAACGCAACCAAAAACCTGCTTTTTTAAATCTATCGTGGTCAAGATCATCTAATAAGGCGTCGTTCATGGGGTTATTTGTTCTCTTTCAAATCTTCTTGAATTAAGATGCGTTGTTTTGTCAACAAATCTTCCAATACTTCCAAGTTAATTTTCCCTGTCGTTTTGACTTCATCCAAGCCCAAGAATTCATCTACGCCATATTCATTTCTATTCGGTGCATTTCTGGCGATTAATTCTGCCAAAAAACCCGTTAAGAACAACTGCGTTCCCATAATCATACAAGTCAAAGCAATATAAAAATACGGTATATTGGTCACCAAAGGCATGTCCATCCCTTTTCCTAAAAAATAGAGCTTTGTAAACCCTATAATTCCAGCAGAAACAAACCCTAAACCAAACAATATACTGCCCCAAAAACCAAACAAGTGCATGGGGCGCTTTCCAAATCGTCCAACAAACATAATGGACAACAAATCGAGTGGTCCACGAATAAACCGAGCGGCACCAAACTTCGTTTTCCCATGAATTCTAGCTTGATGTTTGACCGCCTTCTCTCCTATTTTAGAAAAGCCTGCATTGTTGGCAATAACAGGAATATAGCGATGCATTTCACCATATACCTCAATATTTTTAACGACAACTTTTTTATAAGCTTTGAGACCACAATTAAACCCGTTTAGCTGAATGCCAGACATTTTACGAGTCGTCCAATTGTAGATTTTACTGGTCTTGTTTTTAATAAAAGAATCAAACCGCTTCTGTTTCCAGCCAGAAACCAAGTCATAGCCCTCCTCTACAACCATTCGATACATTTCAGGCAATTCATCGGGCGAATCTTGCAAGTCAGCATCCATTGTAAAAACAACATCTCCAGTAGCTGCTTTAAACCCTTCGCTCAAACCAGCTGATTTGCCATAGTTTCGTCGAAACTTCAATCCTTTTATATTGGGGTTTAGCTTTCTTAGATTTTCGATCACCTCCCAAGAATTGTCCGTACTGCCATCGTCTATAAAAACAACTTCATACGAAAAGTTTTTGGCTTCCATGACTCTGCGTATCCAAGCTTCTAATTCAGGCAAAGAATCACTTTCGTCTAATAATGGAATTACAATTGATATATTTGGATTCATGCGTATTTATGTTCGTTTTTTGATAATAATTGGACTATATCATAGACCCTTTTACTACTCGTCTTCTTTCACATTCCGAGCCAACAAGGCTACAGTAAGGCTAATCATAATACCCCAAAAAAAGCTGTGCAAAAAATTACTTTTCACCTGCCCTGCTGTTGTAAATAATTCCCCAACTTGGTTGTTAACATTCAAATCTAAACCTCGTTGAATGGTGTCTATTGCGCCTGGCGTAATCGTATCTCGCTCCCAATGCTCTGCAATATAACGTCGCATCATTTTTTCGTAATGCAGCGCTCTATATTCTTTTTCATAATTCTCGGTATACATTGGGTTCAAATAATCGCAATACAGCCAAGTAGCAATGGTCATAAAAACAGCCAAAAAGCAGGTTGTTGCCATCCCTAATTGAAAGCCTTCTACAAAGCTCAAAAAACCATTGTTTTTTCCTTTTTGAAGGACAATACTTAAGATAACAAAAAACACTAAAATTCCACGAAACCACCAATCTGAAATCGATGTAAAATCTAAACCTCCCAAATGAATTAAGTAAATCCCCAAGAGGTATAAAAGCCCTCCAACTGCTGCGAATTTTAATCCATGTTTTATTCTATTCATAGCTATTTTCTTGTTTTCTTATTTTATTTGGTTCTTATTAGTCGTCTATATTAATACTCTGGACGATCTCGTTTAAAGAACAATGCGGTCATAAATGCAACAAAAAGACCAATTAATAACTCAATAAGAATTCCAATTGGGTCACGCAAACTAGGTCCAAATTCGCCTTCCTTGTACTTTGCTATTTTTTGTTCCACCATCTCTTGTGTATCGCTAGAGAAATCCTGAAAACTCTTATAGACCTCAACACTCGCATCTCGAACCATGTCAATAAGGCTAGGGTCATAATAATTAAACAAAAAATACACAAAGAAGAACTTCATAAAGTAGGCAATTACATAGGTTTTAAACCCAATGCGTAATAACTCGCCAAAAGAAGCAAAATCTTTACTATCATCAATTCCATCGAGTGCTTCACCTGCCTGTTGCAAATCTTCAATTCTTCGTACCGTCAAGCTCGTTTTACGCTCCTGTTGTATCGCATAAACAATCGCTAGAGCAAAAAACAATAAGGTTAAGCGTTCGTAACCATCGACCAATAAGGTTGCATCTATAACATATAACAAGCTTATAAACATCATGGACAAAAAACCAGTCATCAAGCCTAGTCTCGTACTTCTAGTCATTCTATTAATTTAATCGTTTGTAGAATTATATTTTTTAACATTAAAAATGACGTTGATTTCCCCCTTTTCTTAGAGAACATCGAACACTTTTTCAAAAAAAGGAAAGAATGTTTCCATTTAGCCCCCAAATATATAGTTTCTTTAGTGCTTTGATAGCCTATTTTCTGTAAAATTTTAATAGTCCTTGATTTATACGATACGCCTCCAAACGAATAAGG
>CACVAQ010000193.1:0-2491 GCA_902727865.1 uncultured Aureispira sp.
GTACAGGTTATTTGTATTTAATAGCCCTTAGACAAGTGAAAATCTTGTTTAATTTTCGATTTAAAATAAACAAAACCAAGTCCTATGAAATTTTTAACGGCAGAATGGCGCAAACTAATTATGGCAATCAATTTAATTTTATGAATGAAACGCCAGATTCTGTTTTTTTGGCAGAAGGCTCTGAAATATTTGTGATGAAAGGGGCTTCTGTATTAGTTCCGTAGTTTTTTTTATTTTTGTTTAAAACAAAAAATAACCGAACGATTGATATTATAATTAATAAAAAATAAAAAATGAAAAGAATCAATGTATTAATGCTCTTGATAGCGTTGTTAATAGGTGTGTTAACTTCTTGTAATAATGAGGTGAGTGAAGCGGAAGTAGAGGGGGCAACAGAAACAAAAAAAGGCGTAGAAGAAACAAAAGAAGAGCAGGAATTTGAAGGCTACAAGATAGGGGAGGTTGCTGCGGATTTTAAGCTTAAAAATGTAGATGGATCTATGGTCTCACTAGAGAGTTTAGAGAATAAAAAAGGATATATTGTAACATTTATTTGCAATGAATGTCCTGTTTCAAAGTTATACGAAGACCGTCTAATCAAGCTGCATAATAAATATACGCCCAAAGGCTATACGGTCGTTGCGATTAATTCTAACAGCTCAGAAAATATAAAAGAAGGGTACGAAGCAATGCAAAAACGTGCAGAAATAAAAGGGTTTCCATTTCCATACCTTGTGGACGAAGATCAAACGGTCTATCCTAAATTTGGTGCACTTAGAACACCTCATGCTTTTTTGTTAGACAAAGATTTTAAGGTGCAATACATGGGAGCGATTGATGACAATTCAGAAAAAGAGAAAGAGGTACGTGTTCGGTACCTAGAGAATGCCATTAAGTCATTAGAACATGGACAAAAACCAAATCCTAGTTCAACAAAAGCCGTTGGTTGCCCAATCAAAGCTCGTAAAACATAAATTTTTTGTGTGTTAGCATGCAGCTAAGGAAGGAAAAAAAATAGCGAAACACTTTTAAGTGTTTCGCTATTTTTTTTCCTTCTGGGTTTAAATTTCTCCAGCAATCATGACTTTATCAATCCAGTCCGAGCCAAACGAATAAGGCATATAAGCGACAGAATTCATTGGTTTGGTGATAATTAAATTGGCTAGTTTTCCTTTGCTAATCGAGCCCAAACGATGCGATTCTTCCATTGCATAAGCCCCATTTAAAGTTGCTGCTTGGATGGCTTCTTCGGGCAGCATTTTCATTTTAATACAAGCCAAAGACAAGACAAAAGGAATTTTTCCCGAAGGCGTAGAACCAGGATTGTAGTCACTCGCCAAAGCAACCGCCATGCCTGCATCAATCATCTTGCGCGCTTGAGGATAATGGTCGTTGATAAAGAAGGGCGCAGAAGGCAAGAGCGTTGCCATCGTTTCGGAAGCTAAAAGGCAAGCAATTTCTTCGTCGTTAATGACTTCCAAGTGATCGACCGAAATGGCTTGGTGTTTTACCGAAGCTTGAATGCCTCCCATGCAATTAAATTGATTGGTGTGTATCTTTGGTTTCAAGCCATATTTGGCCCCCGCTTCCATGATTTGCTCCGTTTCAGCAACAGAAAACGCGACTTTTTCGCAAAAGACATCAATATAATCTGCCAAACCTTCGTCGGCAATTTGAGGGAGCATTTTGTTAAGAATCAAATCAATATACCCCGCTCGATTGTCCTTGTAAGCCAAAGGCAAGGCATGTGCCCCTAAGAAACTCGCCTTAATTGGAATGTTAGTTGTAGCTTTTAAATCTCTAATCACTCGGAGCATTTTTAATTCGGCTTCTACCGTCAAACCATAACCACTCTTAATTTCAATCGCTCCTGTACCGTAATTTTTGACTTCCATCAAACGTTGGTAAGCCGATTCTAGCAATTGCTCATGAGGCGTATTTTGCAAGCGTTGGGCCGAATTTAAAATGCCGCCTCCTTTGCGTGCAATTTCCTCATAAGAAACGCCTTGAATTTTATCAATAAACTCTCCTTCCCGTGTCGCTGCAAAAACTAGGTGTGTATGCGAGTCGCACCAAGTCGGCAAGACAAAAGCTCCCGTAGCATCAATCGTTTGATCTGGGCTAAATTTAGGACAATCAGACATAGCGCCCCAGTCCGAAATTTTGTCGTCTTCTACTAAAACAAAGGCATCGTTCAGTTGAGGTAGATTTTTTAGCGCTGCTCCTTTGACAAAACTTGGAGCTTGATTGTTTGCGAGTAAAAGCGTTTTGATATTGCGAATTAAAGTGCGCATAGTGCTGTTCTGAATTTGAAAATGTGCTAATTTGACGCTTTGAAAATTGGTTTAATAATTTTCAAGTTTTCAAATTAGCACATTTATAATTAAAATCAAGTTGTCGGTTACCAAGGATTATTTGTTTGACTCAATAATCTGCTTGAATATTATTTCATCAAGCTTAAATCCTTGATCAAGCCATCTACATTATCTCT
>CACVAQ010000193.1:2591-5826 GCA_902727865.1 uncultured Aureispira sp.
CAAATTAGCACATTTATAATTAAAATCAAGTTGTCGGTTACCAAGGATTATTTGTTTGACTCAATAATCTGCTTGAATATTATTTCATCAAGCTTAAATCCTTGATCAAGCCATCTACATTATCTCTTCGTAGGTCGTTTCTAAAATAAGCGGCCTCTCTTTTTGAGTTGAACGTTCCTAAAATTAATTTGTACACCACAGAACCGTTGTACTTATCAATGTGAATCAAGGTTTTTTTGCTGTATCTGCGTTTAAATACACTGGCTTGTGACAAAACAGTTTCATAACTACTAAACACGCCAACTTGTACGCCATGACCTTTTGACTCTTGTTTGCGAACCGCAATTTCATACAAGCCAAATCCTGTTGAAGCAGGGTTTGGAGCAACAGCAACATTGCTTGTTGTATTAGAAGTGATGGTTAATGCTGCGGAAGGATTATTTGAAGCGTTTGTTTTAGACATTGGTTGGTCTGCTGCAATAGGAGCAGGAGTCGGTGTAGGAGTCGGAACAGGTGTGTTGCCAATCGAAGGAACAGGAACAGGATTTAGCGTTTTGATCGCAGAAAATTCCTCAATCAAATCATCCGCACTTTGGTAACCAACAATACGTTTTACAAGTTCTCCTTGCTCATTAAAAATAAGCATTGTAGGTAATGCTTCTACTTCGTATTGTTGCGACCACATTACGCCATCAAAATCTTGTACATCAATACGGACTGCGACGACATTTTTGTTGATGTAACTGGCTAAACGCTCACTCATATAAGTACTCTCGTCCATGTTTCGGCAAGTAGCACAATAACTAGCATCAAAATCTACAAAATATAATTTCCCTTCTGTCATGGCTCTTGACTTAGAGTTTTCCCAATCAGCAGCTGCAAATTGTACGATAGTAGAGGCTGGCTTAAATGCCGCAAGTAAGACAAAAAATGGAATTACAATTAAGGTAAGAAATATCTTCTTCATTGGATAGGAAGTTAAAAGGTCAATAAATTAGAGCGTTGAAATAATAGAAGTCCAATGAGCTAGGGTAAAATGTTTTACTTGTTCTCGCTTGTTCATCCTGTCCTTTAACGTCTATTCAAGTGTTTTTTAGTATATCAATAAAGTCTTTTTTTTTCTGCTAAGTATGAATAGTCGTTCGTTGATCTAATTCTATTAGATTGGTTGTCAGGAGTGTAGCTTTTGAAGGAGCTAAGGTTTTAATGTTTTGATAATCAATTTAATAGAATGTTTTTATTCGATTTTAGTATAAAAACGAAAAAGGAAACAAACGACTATGCTAAAAGACTTGTGGCTAATATAGAAGATTTAGATTAGAATGTAAAAAAAAGCCTCATCAAAACAGCGTTGATGAGGCTTTCCTGTATTTTTTATTTTAAAATAGAACGATTATGCTTCTACAGCCATTGAAATATCCATCAAGCTAAGGAACTCATTGGTTCTATTGTTAATATCTTCTGCACTAATCTCTTTCAATTTGTTTGGCCCGAACTTTTCTACACAAAAAGAAGCGACGACAGAACCAGAAACCAAGGCACGTTTCATGTTAGCAAAAGAGAAATCATCTGTTTTTGCCAAGTATCCCATAAAGCCACCTGCGAAAGAATCACCAGCACCTGTTGGGTCAAATACTTCTTCCAAAGGAAGTGCAGGAACATAGAACATACCTTCTTTGTGGAACAATAAAGCACCGTGCTCTCCTTTTTTGATAATCAAGTGGGTTGGTCCCATTTCTAGAATCACCTGGGCTGCTTTTACTAGTGAATATTCACCAGAAAGTTGACGAGCTTCTTCGTCGTTGATCGTTAAGACATCAACGCTTTTGACAACCTCTTTTAATTCATCCATTGCGATGTCCATCCAGAAATTCATCGTATCCATTGCGACTAATTTAGGACGAGACTCCAACTGGTCTAAGACAGATTTTTGAACAGCAGGAGCGAAGTTACCTAACATCAAGTAATCCACATTCTTGATCGAATCTGGCAATACAGGAGCATACGTTTCTAGTACGTTCAATTCTGTTGCTAAAGTGTCTCTAGAGTTCATGTTGTTGTGATAACGACCAGCCCAAAAGAAAGATTTTTCATCTTCTCTGATTTCTAATCCATCCATATTAACCCCTCTGCTACTCAAAGCCTCTAATTCTGACTTAGGAAAGTCACCACCAACGACAGAAACTAACTTAATGTCATTGTAAAAATGAGAGCTAGCCCAAGCAACATAAGTACCTGCACCACCAATAATACGATCTGCTTTGCCAAAAGGGGTTTCAATGGTATCAAACGCTACCGTACCCAAAACCAATAAACTCATAATAATTTATTTTTTAAGATGTAATTTTGTCATTTTGGAAACTAGATGTTCAAAATAGTATCCAACTTATTTTCTTGTTGTAACAATGTGTTTTTTCAACGACACAAAAATAAGAAACTCTATTTACAGCAAAGCATTTTAAACCCTTTTTTATCCAAAAATAACTTTAATTGAAAAAAAGTAAAAAAAAGTTTTTTTAATAAGTCCTTGTAAATCAATGGGTTTTGATTTTGGGCGGATTTTTTTTTCATATTCTTTTGATTTTTTTTGCTAAAAACTTTGGAAATCTAAAAACCTGCCGTATATTTGCATCGCTCTACAAGAGTAACGCCTTCATAGCTCAGCTGGTTAGAGCATCTGACTGTTAATCAGAGGGTCACAGGTTCGAGTCCTGTTGAGGGCGCTAAAAAAGGGTTTATCAAAACTGATAAATCCTTTTTTTTTAACTTAATAAAGTTGGTCTTTATTACTTCCATCTTCTAAAGATGAAGATGATTTTTTGGAATTGATTTAATTTTATTATCTTCGTGTTCCAAACAAAAAAAAGAAAATCAAAAAACATTAAAAATATCACATGCTAGTTATCAACGTAAAAGATGGTGAGTCTATCGACAGAGCTTTAAGAAGATACAAAAATAAGCACAAAAAAGTGCAATTGATGAAACAACTACGCGCTAGAAAGCATTTCACAAAGCCTTCTATTGATCGTAGAGTTGAGATTCTAAAAGCGAAATACAACACTGACAAAATGAGAGACATGGAAGGATAGACTTTGGTCTATTTTGTTCTAAAATCTCGTAGCATATACCTCTTTATTTTAATAAGGAGTTCAAAAGACTTTGTTCTAATCTTAGAACAAAGTCTTTTGCTGTTTATTGTTTATTTTAATACTTCGTGGGATTAGTTCACTACGTT
>CACVAQ010000194.1 GCA_902727865.1 uncultured Aureispira sp.
AATGTTGTAATACTTTGGATTGTTTCAGGTGATTTGTTAATAAAATCAGCTCGAATATAGCCTGACGGAACATTAAAAAAAGGAATATTAAAATAGCCTGTTTCTTTGTTAATAAATAACAATCCAAGGAAGATAAATAAACTGACTGAGAATAGAATAAAACCTTTCATAGTCAGCGTTTTAAGCGATTTCTAATAAGGTGCTATACAATACGAATTTATCGAAATAACGCTCCATATGCTCTTTTTCTAAAGCAGGAGATTCTGTAATTGTATATTGATGTAAGGTCTTCATATCCTCGCAAATATACTGAACCGCATAGGTGATGCCATCGGTTTCGTTTTGTCCCAATACTTTTGCAATTTGATTGCTTTTAAAACGCCCTGTAAGCATTACATTAGGCATGTGAACCGTTTTCATCCAATTCAACCATTCGTCGTGTACTTCAGGATTTATTTTGACGGTAATATTATAAATAATCATAAGTGCTATTTTTTTTAGTATAAAATAGTAGTCCGTTAATTGAGCTGACTACTACTTTGTGGGTTTTTTGTATTTAAAAAAGCGAAACCACCCATTTATATCAATTTGAACATCAAAATTTTGAGCTAAAATAGGCTAAAAATAAAATGTATTGATTCTTAAAGTGATACGTTTTTCAAGGAACTAGGCATTGAAGTTTTAGAATTTTTAATTGCCCTGCAAAAAAACGAAAAAAAGAAGAATATTGTTAATTGAAAGACAGAATAAATGTATTTTTAGTATTTATTTTGTTAAATAGTAGTTAAATATGATAGTTTATTGTTTATAAATCTATTTAGTGGTATAATAATCTCTATAATGAGAAGTATAATTTATTGGTAAGGTTTTATTTTCATGATAACCCACAATAAATTTTATAAAAAATAGAACAAATAATCTTTACACGCTTATAATGTGCTAAAAGTCCCAATATGATCTTAAATAAAAAATATTTATTCAGTTTGGCTGTTACTTGTTTTGCAGTTTTTGCATTTACAACAGCAGACACAGACCCTGATTATCCGAACAAAGAATCCTTATTAATTGATGTGGTGTTGCAAAGCTTGCAATACAATCATTACAAGCCAGCTAAAGTAGATGATGCTTTGTCTCATAGAGCATATGATATTTATCTAAAACGGGTAGATAATGGCAAACGATTCTTTCTACAAGAAGATATTGATGGGTTTTTAACCCATCGCGATTTATTGGATGATTATGCAATGAAAAAAGATTTTAACTTTTTTGATGATTTGCATAAAATTAGAGATCAGCGAATTGAATTAGTAAAAAAATACTACAAAGAAATTCTAGCGAAGCCTTTTGATTTTAAGAAAGAGGATAAAATGGAAACGGCTGATGAGAAAATAGCTTATGCAAAAACAGAAAAAGATTTGCAGGCACGCTGGCACAGGTTACTAAAATATAGAGTTTTATTAGACTTAGAGATTAAACTGAAACGTCAGGAAAAAGCTAAGGCTAAGGAAACTAAGGAGGAAGCTGTTGAAATCAAAACAGTTGAGGTCTTAGAAGCTGAATCTAGAGAAAAGATCATGAAGCAGTTTGATCGTTGGGCAAAAGACATTAGCCAAGAAGATAGAGACGATAAAATTGCAGCTTATATCAATACAATTGCGAATGTATTGGAGCCGCACACAGGGTATTTTCCTCCTTTGGAAAAAGAAAACTTTAATATTCGTATTTCTGGGAAACTAGAAGGAATTGGAGCTCAATTACGCCAAGAAGACGGATATACGAAGGTTGTTCGTATTGTTCCTGGTTCTGCGTCTTGGAGACAAGGTGACTTGGAAGTGAATGATTTAATTATCAAAGTAGCACAAGGAAAAGAAGAGCCTGTAAACATCGTTGACATGAAAATGGATGATGTGTTACCAATGATCCGTGGAGAAAAAGGAACAGAGGTTCAATTAACCGTTAAAAAGACAGATGGAACAATTGCGATCGTTCCTATCGTTAGAGATATTGTTGTTATGGAAGAAAGCTATGCTAAATCAGCGGTAGTGGAACATAAAAAGACTAAAAAACGCGTTGGCTTGATTGATTTGAGAAGTTTTTATGCAGACTTTCAAGATCCTAGAGGAAGACGTTGTTCTCGTGATGTGAAGCGTGAAGTTCAAAAATTGATAGCAGAAGGTATTGATGGAATTGTAATTGACTTGCGTTTTAACGGAGGTGGTTCTTTGCGTGATGTAGTTGATATGAGTGGTTTGTTTATCGAAACAGGACCAATTGTACAAGTAAAAGGAAGAGATAGTCGCCCGCATTCATTAGAGGATAGAGATCCTAGTGTTTTGTATGATGGTCCCTTGGTTATTATGGTCAACTCTTTTTCTGCTTCTGCTTCTGAAATTATGGCAGCTGCTTTACAAGATTATGGTAGAGCCGTTATTGTAGGTACATCGCCTTCTACTTTTGGTAAGGGAACGGTACAACGATTCTTTGAATTAGATGCTGTGGTGCCACAACGGTACAAAGATTTGGGCGAACTAGGTTCTATGAAAATTACGATTCAAAAGTTCTTCCGTATTAACGGAGGATCAACACAATTAAAAGGGGTTATTCCAGATATTATTCTTCCTGGTGTGTATTCGTACAGAAAAACAGGAGAGAAAGAAGAAGATTTTCCAATGGCTTGGACTGAAATTGAGCCAGTTTATTACAAAGAATCAAGTATTAAGAAATTGGATAAAATTAAGAAAAAAAGCGAAAAACGTGTCGCTAGTAATGAACGATTCAGCCTCATTGACGAGCGCGCTAAGTGGTTCAAGAGCTTACAAGAAGATACGGAAGTCTCTTTGAATTTAGAAGCATATCGTGCTCAACAAGAAACGTACAGTAAAACTTCTGAGCAATATAAAGGGATTAATAAAGATATTCCTGAACTGAAAATAGATGTTTTAGCAGCAGATGCGGCAGTTTTTGAATCGGATACCATCCGTGCAGCGAGTATCAAGAACTGGCACAAGTCTTTAAAGAAAGATCCA
The DNA here is from genome assembly GCA_902727865.1 of uncultured Aureispira sp. GTDB lineage: Bacteria > Bacteroidota > Bacteroidia > Chitinophagales > Saprospiraceae > Aureispira. The sequence continues at coordinate 3,027 of CACVAQ010000194.1, forward strand.
TATATTGAGGAAGTAGTACAAATTATTGGAGACTTAAATTAAGCTATAATTGAGTTTTTAATTCTAAGTGCTTTTTCAAAAAAGGGATAAACTATTTTACATAGTTTATCCCTTTTTTTAGGTGTCCATCCAATCGCCTAATGAGGAAAAATTGCTGTGTTGTCCCTAAGTAGGCTTTTACAAAAGGAAAGCCCGCTTTATTCCTTAGAGGAATACTCCATCGTTATTTTAGAAAAATAGCATGAAGATTACTCTATCTTCAAGCCTGTGAATAGTCCGCTAGAATCGGGCGTGTACACAAACAGATTGGCATTTTTGAATTGGTAATTATAATCTTTCTGAGGGACACAAAGCCCCATTCCATCGCAAATGTAATAAACCTTTTTGTTGTAGGTTTGCTCATAAAACGCACGATCATCTCGAAGTGAAAAAATATGAATTCGGGTGTTTTCTAAAAACTCTTCTTGGTTAACAGAAATAAAACCAAAGCGGCTCGAATTTTTGGGCGGCCAAGTTATTTCAGAAATCCCTTCATAACTATCAAAATCTTTGAGAATAAGCGTATTTTTTTTGCGTTCAATGTCATATAAACAAAGGGCATTTTGTTTTAAGTTGGTATAAATCAAATAGTGCCCATCAACAGATAGAGAAGTGACTTGAGAACAGAGTAATTCATCGTGAATTGTCTTCGGAATATCTATTACATGCCCTTGGACGTCTTCTAATAAATAAGCCAAACAAGCGTCTTCATGTGCATTGACCTCTACTAAAACCTTATTTCCTTTTACTTTATGAACAATTCCACCTTTGTTTTCCTCTTCTTCAGCTTCGTGTAATTCTTCATCCAAGATCAATAGAAACTCCTCATTCTTAGCATTCCACTTGTATTCTAATAGATGGTTTTCTCGATAATTAATTGTTCCTCGAATTAAAATATAACCTTCAAAAAACTCATAAAACGAATGGTTCTCAATGCGCTTACTGTGTTCGGGCAAGCCATAGCGATTGTCAAAAGAATCGATACTTTCCCAAACTTGTTCAAAAGGAAAGGCAAAAATTTCGTAAGCAGGATTTCCAAAAGGATGTCGCAAAATAATAATCTCTCTAGCTTGGTAAGCTAAGCCGTAATCAAAGTGCAATTCAATCACCAATTCATAATCTTCGTCGTTTGTAATGTTTTCGAAATCTACATGCTCAATAATTCCTTCTGATTTGTTGCTTAAAGGAATATAATGGGGCGCTTCATTAGGATCGCTGATGTGGTATAGAAAAAGGACTGGCTTGGACATAACGGCATTAAATGCAACAAACCATTCGTCCTCTAAACCTGTTTGGATTCGTTTGACATGAATGTGATTGGTGTCCTTAATGGCATGGAACCCTTTTTCTCTAAAATGTTTTACGGCCACTTCTTTGATATCACTGACACTCAATTTGCCTTGTTGGGGACTACAGGATAGGAGTATAAGAAAAGCACAAAAAAAGAACAATTTGGAAAACATAAAAAGAAGGTTTTACGGCTTGATAAATGAAGAACAATACGCTTAAATTCTTTGCTTCTGCCAATCGTTTTGCTTAGAATCATTAGCCCCTATTGCCTATACATAGTTTTTTTGTAAAAAAAAGCTTAAACAAGCCGTACAGCCAAGTAGGAACATTAAGATACTTAAGGTAGCATAATTTTTTGAGTTTGGAGATGAAAAATTAAAATTCAAGTTGTTCTTTGTTGGATTTGGATCAATATGAAACCCTAAATAATGTTTATTATATGAATTAATATGGGTAAATATATTTATAATTGAGTGCTTTTATCTATACTTGATAAGGAAGCTAATTTAATAGGTTTTTTTTATCTTAATACGCCCTTTATTTTTTATGTTTTTAATCGGGGGCTGAACAAATAATCTTGCATTAGTTTGATTATCAGTATTTCAATACTCTGGTTAATCAGCACACAAGTTCCTTTACTATACGCCTGTTTTATATGAAAAATATATTTTAAAGCCATGAAACACCACTTTTCTAGAACAATTGAGCTGATAAGAACAGAAGTATGAATAATAGCATAGAAGTATTAAAAAAGTATAGTTTACCACTGTTTGCCTTGCATTTATTCCTTATTGTGACAGGCTCCCTGTGGCCCCGTTTGTCTAGACATTATCAAAAAGGCGAAATTAGTTCTGGGCAGATGCCAAAGGAAGGAGATAATTTTAAGATGGTCAACGGTCCGATTGTTTATCGTTTGGAGGATGGAAAAAGACGGCCATACAAAAGCGAGCAAGCCTTTTTTAATACGATTGGCAACAAGCCCTTTGATACCCCTTATGAACAAGGCGGAATTTTAATTTGTGACAAAGTGGTCGTGCTAGCCCTTGCGATTGGGAATTATATGCCGAAAAAAGCGGGTGGGCAAGGCGAGGCATATACCCCAAAAGGTACTTGGGAGCAATTAAAAAGAGGAATTTTTAGAATAGATAAAATGGGGCACTTTTTTGCCTATACGGTATTGGCTATTTTATTATTAATTGTTTTGGAGCGATATCGTAGACCCTATTTTATGATAAAGCATCTGTTTGTTCTAGTCTTTGGAATTATTTTTGGCGGAGTCATTGAGCAATTACAGTTTGAGTATGTTCCAGGGCGAAATAAAGAACTGCTAGACTTACTTTTTAATACCTTGGGTGTTTTGGTGGGAATTTGGATTTACAAGCGTTGGTTTTTTTGCCCCAACGAGGGGACGCCTAGCATAAAAATGCTCGAAAAACAGTAGTTTTCCGAGCATGCTAAGTATAAG
>CACVAQ010000195.1 GCA_902727865.1 uncultured Aureispira sp.
CTTTTTTGTTTGTTTTTCAATAAGCTTAAAAGGGCAAAAAATTCCAGAAGACTTTCGACTTGAAAAAATTATCCAAGCAAAAGATTTAAGGACGGCTAATCCGACTGGTTTATTAGTAACAGGAGATTTAAAGCACTTGGTGATTAGTTATGAAAGCAAACCCACGCATCTACATATTTATGACACAAAAAATTGGAAACGAATCAATGCGATAGAAGTTCCTAATAATCTTTATCTTAGTCGCTCCAAAACAGATTGCGAAATACCTTACTTATTGTATGGTAATTATGGCCATTCAAAACCTAAGCTTTATAGTATCAATATTATATCAGGAGATCGAACAAAGGTTAAAGCAAAAGAAATTCCTGAGCAAACTTGTGGCTATTCTTTTGCTCGTAAACAGAGCGTCCATAGGCAACAATTTCGAGTTAAAAATAAATTTATCTTTGTCATTGATTTTCCAAAAAGAAGCATCAGTGTTTATACCAAAAAAGTAACGCGTACCTAATATGAAAAACGATATTTTAGATGATTTTTCGACCTTTCGTAATCCTTTAAAGCAAGAACTTCATAAACACCTTACTAAAAAAGAACAAATCCTTTGGGCAGAACGCCCCAAACAAGGCATTTTATTTCGTGCTTCAGATGGTTGTATGATTCCTTTTAGTTTGGCTTGGGGAGGTTTTGCTATTTTCTGGGAAACGATGGTTCTTATAATGGATGCCCCCATCTTTATGGCTTTGTTTGGAATTCCCTTTGTCTTAATTGGTTTGTATCTTATTATTGGTCGTTTTTTTCACGATATGTATATTCGCAGACAAACGGTTTATGGTCTCACAGACCAACGAATTGTCATCAAACGAGGTGACAAGCTACGTTTCGTAGATCTATCTGCCTTGACCGATATTCAACTTATTAAAAAGAAAAACGGTTCTGGCTCTATTTTATTCAATGATACGTACCGCTCCGATCACAATAAGTCTGCCTCCAAAAAAAACAACAAAAGCACTCCTTCTAAACTTAGTTTAACACACCTTGAGATGACACTTAGTTTTGAAGCAATTCCGAATGTAGAAGCTGTTTATCATCAAATTGAGGCATTGAGAAATTTATCCCCTCAATCCTTATCCTAAAATTTCAACTTATACGTATACACTCGATTATTATTCGCAACAATCAAGGTATTTCCACGCTCGCCAAACAAATCCACAATTTGAAAAGTAGACGTTCCTGCTAAAGGAAAGCCATTTTGCACCTCCCCTTTTGCATTGAGCAAAGAGATGCTGCCATTTTCAGGTTCCCACAAACCGATGTATTGTTTAGACGCTCCAATGACCTCTACGGCAAAAGCCTTTCGTTGGGCAGAAGTCCCTAGTTCATAAACCCCAGCTTCTTTTAAGACATTTTTTAGGCGCCCCTTTTTATCTTCCTCCTTTATATAATAATGAACCGCCATTTTATTGGCACCAATACGGATATAATCCTTGCGGTCATCTCCAATAACATCCGCATAAATAAACTGAACATTTTTATTGATTCCTTTTACAGGCGACAGCCCAAAGCCTCTTCCTTTGGTATTCAAAATCCGAATTTTTCCATTGCTATTTCCTGCCGCAATTCGACCAATTGGAGCATCAACTCCCCAGCCTGCTAGGTTTCCGCCTAATTTTCCGCCTTTAAAATAAGGCACTCCATTCCGCTTAACCGCTCTACAAGTGCCCGATTTAGTCGTCATGATAAAATAACGTTTATCTTGATAATCCATATACTCCATCGGATAGTTAATTCGCCCGACACGTTCCAAGGGTTGCCAGCCAGAGAGTGGTTTTCCATTTTGTTCATAACCATAAAAAGCCCCATTTCGGCAAGCAATAAAAAACCGAGGACCTTGCCCATAATCGACCGCCAAAACACCATTCGAAGCCCTGCTAATGAGCGGAATAACCTTCAAATAATGGCCTGCATTGTCCATGACATAAATTGCCGAATCGGTACTAAATGCATACTGTACTTGCTTGTTGGAGTGAAAATCTATTTCAAAAATATCAGAATTAATTCTTCGAGTCAAAACCTTGTCTTTTCCCCATAAGTTCTCCCCATTTTTATTAAAAAGATACAGTCGATTATTAACATCTTGTGTCATAATATAATAATTACCATCGTGTGACCGCAAGGCCTTGGGCGCAATCGCAGATTCGGCCGCCAAATCCGCTTCCCAAGCAGAACTTGCTTTAATTTCGGCTTGCTCTTTGACCACATTATAAGCCGTAGACAAGTTCACTAAGAAATGGTCTTCAAATCCATAAAATTGAATGCCTATAGGGTAAATATTTCGAAACTTCTGGAAAGAAGTATTCAAATAATCGTGCAATTCGGGACGAACCAAATGCTGCAAAAACTTAGCACAATTAGGCGTATTCAGCAAGGCATAAATATTCGACTTATTTTTAGCTTGCTCAAAGAAAGCCTGATACTCTGGCAAGTCCGAAATCATTTGCCTTGCATTAAAACTCTTAATCCAGCGCTCTAAAGTTGTTCTTGTGTTCGCAAAAACAATGTAATGATCAATAATCGTATAATATGGATTTTGCAGAGGATTCAAGTCTTCGCCAAACAAAGCTTTCAAAGGGCTGTTGGCCGCAATTTGTGTAATCATAAAATTTTGATAGGCTTGCTCGTCCAATTCTCCAAACTGATGCGCATATTGGTGCAACAATCGCCAAGTCAAAGCCGTATCTTTACTCTGAATAAACACCAACTTATCCTTCACAAAGGCATTTTCATCATCGGTGGGGTCTTCTATAAACAAGGTTACTTCTTGACCAATCCAAGGTAAAAAGTACTGTTCAAAATCTTTATCTGTTTTATCTTGATATGCTTGGTAGAATTGTTCAAAATTATTCCAGCCCAAGTAGAGCATCACGCCCATATTTTGAGGCAAATATTCTGCAATTCGACTATTTTCGGGCGCAGCTTGCTTTGCCAAAGCTTGTAAGAATTTATTCTCTTTGGAGGGATGTAAATGGCCACTTAGCATAAATCCATTTTCCAGAAATTGAGTATCCAAGCCCATCCATTTTCCCATCGACATTAGCGCTACAATAGCTCTAGGATTTGACTTCGTAATCACACTGGTCAAGCTTGAAATGGTTTCCAGATTAAGATACAAAACCAAACGCCCTTTTGTCCCCTTAATTCCTTGCTCCACTTGAACAAACGAAGAACTCTCTGCTATACTAGAACTAATATTGTCCAATTGCTCAATGCCTGATTCTACCAAAATAGTAACCGAACTAATCAAAATCACCCCTCGAAAAGCAGCGATAGAAACAGTTCGTCCATCGTCAAAAGATAAATTATAAATCGGGCGACCTCGATACAAGGTTTTCGAGGTATTTGTTGGCAGCAACTCTGCTATAAATTGCTCTACATCAAAAATAGATTCATAGCCGTCCAGCGCATACAACCAATCAGCGGATGCATTGCTCGTCACCTGCGCCCCACTAACAATATGGGCTTGCTCTAAGATACTTGCGTAAGCGTCCGTCGCATGAAACATCGAATCAATAAATTGAAGTCCTCGTTCCCATTTTCTTAAAATAGAAATACTTTTTAAATCGTGGTAATAGCTTGCGTTCTCTAATTCTTTAAGCGTCTTTTTATATTGAGACGTTTCTAAAATCAAGGCGGTTATATTTTCCGACATCGCTTCCATGCCTTTGACTTTCACAAAAGGCATTCGAAACAAATGATTGCTCGTTCCAATCCACAAAACCAAACTAATTCCTAAGAAGAAGCCTAGTATTTTTCGACGATGTCGAGACAAAATTGGTTTTAATAAATAAGCCCAAGAATTTTTAAAAAAATCTATAATCATTTTTTGGGGAGTCTGTTCCTGTTCTGGTGTACAAAGTTTTCTATTCTAGTTGACAAAGCTATTCTATTCAGCGCAAAAAAAAAAGGATATAAGACTTTAATCAACTCGCATTGTGTATTCGGTTTGCCTTTCGAGTTTCTGGTTAGGTGCTGCTCTTTTTTTGTGACAATAGGCTATACTTAAGACAAGGACTTCTAAATACGCTGTAAAGCACTAAATTTCTAAGGCTAATTTAGCACGTTTTTTTTTGCGAACGTCTTGGATTTAATCCTTCACACAACGGCAAGCAAAACCCATTTTCTGAGTCGCATAACTTCGTTTAACAGTGCTCTTGTCATACGTTAAGGCACGCATCCATGCAGCCCCCGTTGTATCGGATACACTTGCAGTCCAATAACTAGCTTCTTCGCCTAAATGAAAGAAAGGACCAAAGCTAGGATTCCATTCCCCAGAAGGAAACGCATTAAACCCACTGCTATTCGTTCCTTCTACGCCTGCATTCAGACTAGAAGTCCAATTTTCGACCGATTTCAACCGAGCACCTTCATCGGTTCCTCGATCGTTCAATCCATCCGCCTCTACAGCAGACATTCCAAGCGCTATTTCCATCGTTTTCCATTCTTCGTCGGTTGGCAAATGCCAGCCATTAGGGCAAGCTTGATTCGCTTCACTAAACGTATACAAACGGCCATAAACCGCATTCACAGTCGTCGGGCTTGACACATTGAGATACGCATTACTATCGGAAGCAAATTGCAAGTTGTCCGCCATCCATACTTGCGTTCCTATCGTTGTCATACAGTACTCCGTTCCGTCTCGTTCATCGACAAAGCTACTGGTACAAACTTTAGGGTTTTCTTTGGTACAAGCCGTCCATAAAATAGCCACATTGCAAAACAAGAAGATTAATAAGAGAGTTTTCATTGTCAAAATGATTTATTGTATGATAATTTCAATTAACTATACTGACTAAAGTAATCATTTTTTACAAAAAAAAAGGTAGAACTCTATAAGTTCTACCTTTTAATATCTATCCGATTTTTTTTTCTTTCAAATTACCAAACTATTGATTAGAATAAAGTCATTTTTAATAGGAACACAACACCAAACTGTCTCTACTAAAAGCACAAGAGACATAGCGAGTAAGCAAGCGAATAGTCCTCCCTATGAAAGCTCTTTTTACAACCAATCCTTTTCTAAACGCTCCACTAAAAGATGGTTTTCCTTTTGGAGAATAACAGTATATTTATTTCGACCTGATTCCGCAGGAAATGAAATTGAATAATTCTTATTAATAATCATATTAGTCTGTTGAATCACAATTTGATCTCCTCTGTCTTTGATGGTTATATTAACCCCTTCCAGTCGATGCGGGACTTGAAAGTAAATTCTGTTTTCTTTTTTGTCTAAAGTAACATCAACGGTATTCAATAGATTTTCTTGATGTGCCTTGTGATGCTCTACATAAATAGGTCGCAGCTCTTCTAACATACTCACTAACTCACTGTCTGTTTGCCCCATTAGCAACAATGTCGTTAAACACAAAAGTCCGATAAAGAATATTTTTTTCATGCTATTTATGATTGATAATTATTTAGGATCTATTTGTTTTTATTACTTATCAAGGAGGAATACGGTTCCTTTATTTTAAGTAATTAGCCCTTGAAATGTAGGGCTGTATTTAGTGTATAGCTAAATCTATTCCAAGTTTTACAAGTTGTATTAAATTTTGTTCTATACTACCTCCCAAATTTGCGTTTCAATTGGAGCTACTAAGCAGCGGTCTTAAATAAAATGAAGGTTTGAGTTTAATTTTGGCTTGACTTTTTAACAGCTGTTTTTTGTGGTCACTGTAGTTCCTTTTGTTGCTCGATTTGCTTTTCCCAGGCAATTGCCTAAGCTCTTAATTTCTTAGATAAGTAAGATGTCGGTGAGTTTTTTT
>CACVAQ010000196.1 GCA_902727865.1 uncultured Aureispira sp.
CTAATCCCACGAAGTATTATTCTTAAGTAAGTCGATAAAAATCACGCCCTATACTAGGAAAATGTACTGTTGATTCGGTTGAAGTTCTTTGGGATACGGAAAGCGTTTGGAGCGATCTAAATTATACATAAATGGTACTGCTAAAAAAAAGTACTTTTTAAGAATCGGTCGCATAATATTCCGTAGAAATAGTACAAAAAAGAAAAACAGAAAGAGCCGCAAGGCAAACTAAAAATCACGTTTATCATTCGTCAAATTAACCAGATCCGTTTCAATCCAATTGCCTTGAACCTTTAAGATTTTTTCAATTAAATCTCGGACACAGCCCTCTCCCCCTTTGAGTGGGGAAATATATTGACAAAGTGCTCTAATTTCGGGAGCGGCATTGGCTGGGCAAGTAGAGAGACCCACCAAACGAAGGCATTCATAGTCGGGCAAATCATCGCCCATATAAGCCGAAGCAGACAAATCTAGACCATAAACCTCGATCAATTCATCCATTGCCTCCAGCTTGTCCTGCATCCCGCTATAAATCTCCTGGACACCCAAGTTTTCCAAGCGCGTGATAACCCCCGCAGATTTCCCCCCAGTGATAATAATCACACGATAGCCCTTACTAATCGCATATTTGATCGCATAGCCGTCTCGGACATTCATTTTACGCATCAGTACGCCATCTTCAAAAACATAGACAGAACTGTCTGTTAAGACGCCATCCACATCTAGAATAATCGTGTTAATATCGTGTAATTTATCTAAGAAGGACATAACAATTTCAAACTGAGAGTGACAAACTATTCGTCGATTTGAAAGCACTAGAGCAGCTACTTTTCAAATCGACGAATTATGAATATATAGGAATCAAATGCAACAACAATCCTTTATTGATTGTCGCGCCATTCATAGACCCATTTTGCTTGAATTTGTTCTAAGTGATTTTCATTAGAACCTTCTTTTTTACCTACAAAGTTAGGCAAAGACAAAATCCATTCTAGCAATTCGGTAAACCGAATGCGATAAATTTTAGACTCTGTAAACTCATCTCCAAATTTCTCATACAATCCCATAGCAATGTCTTCGTGATCAGACCATTCGATGGGTAAGTTTAATTCAAAACTCATTTTTTTTTATTTTAATAGTGTTGTATTTATAATAATACTCAGATGTATTACGACTAATTCACTTGTCGTTCCTAGAATTTTTATTTAATGCTCGTGTCCAATAATTCCAGATTGATCTGGAACCCGCACCTCAATAATCAAGTCTTCCTTATCGACGACAAGATTACATTGGCAAGACAAGCGAGACTCAATACGAGGATTGATTGCACGATCAATAAAATCTTCTTCTTGATCAGATATTTCAGTCAATACCTCCTCTCCTGTTTCAATATAAACATGACAAGTACTACAGGCGCAAACCATTCCACAATTACTGTTGACGTGCATCCCATTGTCTTCTGCCAAATCTAATATATTATCCCCAACCATTGCTTTTACCTCTTGTGTTGGGATCTCTTTATCTTCAAATTTAAATCTTACTATTGCCATTATTGTGTTTATATGCTCAACTATTATAAACTAATAGTTCATTAAAAAACTCAGATTCTTTACAGGACCTTCTTCTAGTAGAAGAAGTCATTTAAGGATGCAAATCTACTACATTATTGTTAATAAATGTTATTAAGTTCCAAATTGTTCACCGAAGCTTCATTTTCTTTGATCCTTTGGGCTTAATTTTTTCACCAAAGCCTGTTTTTCAATTGCTACTTTCCATGTTCTAAATTTATAATCTCTAATATTTCCCAAAATATTATAAACCGTCCTTGCCCAATAATTTCTAAAACCAAAGCCGCCTGCATCTCCCGAAGTTTGTGCAGAGAACAAGATTTTTTTGGTCGCAACATCAAAAACAACAACATAAATATAAGCCCGCTCCCTAAATTGATTCAAGCTATGAACAACAAAAGAAAGCCCATACTTGCTTTTCATCTCATTGGTATCGTAGCGATCAACAAGCAATTGCAGTTTTTTTGTAGAAAAAGATTGGGGCGATAAATCTGTTTGTATCTCTAGTGGTTTTATCTTTTTATTTAGGCGATTCAGCATGTCAAAATTGTAGAAAATCTTTCGTTTCATAAACGCTCTTTTCACGTCATATTTTCGACGTTCTTGCAACAACAAATCATTCCAAGCTCTAAAACAATCCCCTTGCACTTCGTCAGAAGTATTTCTAGTACTTAAGCCGACCATTTTTACTTGTGAAAAATCTAGTCCAACAAATTCGACCTCCGCTTCCAAAGAGGTGAAAAATTCGCTTACATCTTGACCGTAACTAAAAGACGTTATGACTAGATAAAAAGCAATCCATAACAATTTCATAGCATTATAATTTTATCATTCTTTGGCAACCCGAAGGCTTCTTAAACTAAATCGTGTATTGTTTTAAATCGTATCACAAGTTCCTAAAAGAACCTGTTTTATTTTATTATGATAAGGCAAATCAATACGCTGAGCCTTGTTACAAGCTTCTTGCAAAGGCATAATTTTCCCATTAGCCAATTCCAATTGAATGCGCTTCAAGTTATTTTTAATAATAAGTTTTGTTCTTTGACAACTCGAAAAGGCAGGGCCACAAATAACAAGTAAAACACTCCTAAACAAGAGGAATCAGTAGCAGCGTATTTCGAATATCCGCCAGTCTCAACGAACGTGGTGTAGTTAAATAAATGTGTGGGGTTTAAACTATAGTTTGTATTTCCATGTAGGGCATCTTAAAATCGTAATCCAGCACTGAGCCCAATCCATAATTTAAGATTGGTTCCTTTTGGATTCGTTTGATCAAACAACGTATAAGGCATTATATTAGAGCCATGTAGTTGTGTATTTTCATTATACAAACCAGACATTAACGCATTAAAAGTAGGTCCGACAAAAAAGCTAACTCGATCTCGGACTTGAATATCTAGGCTTGCTTTAAACTGGTTCAGTAAGTTGAGTTCTTTCGTCCAAGAATCGTTCTCATTCACATGAGAACTAAGTAATTCAAAATTAAAATGCAGTGCTTCATTTAACTTTACTTTCGTTCCAACGCCCAAACCAGCGGTCCAAGTATAAATATTATCTGCTCCAACCCGCCATCCTATTTGTAAGATATGATAATAGCGCTCAAAGCCAAATTTAGCCGCTAAATTGACATAAACAGCATCTGCCGCAAAAACTTCTATCCGATTGTATCCATTTTTATGCACAATATTAATCAGTCCAACTGGCACGCCCTTGATGCTATCCACGACATTAATCACTCCAAGCATTAAGCCCGTTGCTTTCTTTGCATGATTGATGAGTCCAACTTGCAAACCTTCCAGCTCTTTAGTGGTATTAACCACGCCCATTTGCACCCCTTTGACGCTTTTAGCCATATTGAGCCCCCCCAATTGAGCCCCGTCAACAGATTGTGCAGCATTAAAAAACCCTGCGATTTGAAATTGAGCTTTGGCACTAATATTAAACAAACCAGCAAACTGAACAGCACTCTTCCCTCCCCAAGCAACGTTTCCAAAACCCGCTATTTGAGAGCCGTACAATTTTCCGTTCGCAAAGTTAAACAAACCAGAAACCTGAAAACCATAAACATCCGTCGCTATATTACTAAAGCCACTAAATTGCATTCCATACATATCTCTAGCGATGTTTCCCAAGACACTAAATTGAGAACCATAGACATTCCCTCCCAGATTCCACAAGCCTCCAACTTGAAGGCCTACAATATCTCCTTTGACAATGTTTAAGATTCCAGAAAACTGCATTCCATACAAATGACCTTCCGCATTGTTAAAAAAGCCTCCAATTTGTAGCCCGTGTATATGTCGTTGAATACTGTTGCCAATAAGCCCGAATTCAAAGCCATTGACACCGCCATTTATGCCCCAAATCAGATTCACTGAAAAGACATTAAATCGAGTTCGATGCCTTGCATTACTAGCTAAAAAAGGCAGTACAGAGAATTGCCCTAGAGAAGTTTTGATGCTTCTATATTTCCCAGGAGCAACCCGATTTGTTTCCGCTGTTTGTAACGTATCTCTATAATAAACACCGCCAATTTCTTCTGTATTAATGGCTTGAATGGGGTCGGTAGGAATTAAATCTCGTTTAAATTCCTCCTCTTCCAAAGAGACCTCTTTGTTCCCAATGATCTCCGAGTGAATATCAAAGTCAAACAACCTTCCTCGTTCTAGTGTTTCCTTATCTCGTTCTTCTCGTATCGCATCCCTCCTTTTCTTCCGCTTCTTCCTTGCTTTTCTTTTTTTATTTTTATTAGAACCTGGTTTGAGTACCAACTGAGCGCCTATTCTTCTATAAACAATATTGTTGTCCTCAAACAACTGTTTTAAAGTAGCTTCTAAATTTTTGTCGTCGCTATGAAAGGATATTTTTTGATGGAGTGTCAAATGATCGTTTCCATAAGAAAATTGTATGTTGTAATCTGCACTAATTTGGGCTAAAATAGCTTTTAACGGAACTTTAGAAAAATGCACAGAAATGCGCTGTCCATCTGAGTTTTTTTGAGCTTGCAGGCTCAAAACACAGAACAAAAAAACGACGGTTATTATATTTTTCTTAATAATGTGCATCAAGTTTAATTCAACATTTATTCACAGCCTTCACCAACAAGGATATATTTTCCATCTACCTTTTTTATGTCCAAATCAGTTGGAAAAGTAAACGCTATGGTCTTAAAAACTTCGTCCAACTTAGGTTCCTTAAACGTTCCTGTATAATGGCAATTTAGTATTTTAGCATCACTGTCGATTTCTACTTCAAAGTATCGTTCCAAGGTTTCTATCACATTTTCCAAGGCCATGTTATCAAAGACGAGTTCTTGCGTTTTCCAAGCCAAGGAATTAGGGCTTGTTTGCTTATTTTTTTCCATTGTATTAGCAATCGCATCATAAACAACGCCTTCATTGGGCAATAAAATAACAGAAGCATTCGTACCTTCTTCGATGCTTTCAACAGCAACTTTACCAGTAATAACCGCAACCTCTACAGGTGTTTTAGCATAAGCACGCACATTAAAAGACGTTCCTAAAACACGCGTTTTTGTGGTTTGGGTTTTTATTTCAAACGATTGACCATTTTGCTTCGTCACCTCAAAAAAGGCTTCTCCTTCTAAGCGAACTTCCCGTACTGAAAAGTCTTTAGCATAAGTCAATCTAGAATTTTCATTGAGCAAGACCAGCGAGCCATCTGGCAACGTTAACTCTTTTTGTTCTTCTGCTCCTGTTTCTACCATTGCCAAGACAGGTATTGCTTCCGCCACATTTTGAGTGGCAAACCAAATCAGACTAGTCGCAACCAAACCAATGATTGCAGCAGCTTTCCAATAAGAAGTTAGGCTGCGCAACAAAGTTGGTTTAGCTTTTTTAGTTTCTAATTTTGCTTCAAATTTAGCCCAAGCCTTATTCATATCAAGGGGCAATTCTTCCGCATAATTTTTGGATAAATTCCAAACTTTTGTTGTTTCCTCGACAAAAGCCTTTTGAGTGCTATCCTCGTTTGTCCATTGCTCTAACTGCTCCTTTTCTTCTAAAGAGGCGCCTTTAGTCAAAACTTTGCTAAGGAGTGTAAGATATTTATTGTTGTTAGAGTTCATATTTTTATTGCGTTCTATGAATAAGGATGCATTTTTTATCGCTGCCCCCTACTTTTATTTTTATTTTAAATAAATAAAAAAGGTGCTTGGGTTCCCCAAAGTATAGAACGCTTCAAAGCGGCAGTTGAACGAATACCTTTTGCTTAAAGTACTTTGTTTT
>CACVAQ010000197.1 GCA_902727865.1 uncultured Aureispira sp.
ATCGTTGCAAAATCTACCATCGTAAATTCGCCCACCTTTCGTACATCTCCCATCCAACGTTTGGTGTTTAAGGAACTAAGTCCTTTTTCTTTAGGGACAACCGTCAAAATTAGCTTAACGCCAATATCTTCTACTAATTCATTTGCAATAAAGTCTATAATTTTTTTGCTAAAAACCCCTTGGCTATTGTACTGATCTACGATCCAAATAGAACTCTCATGCATTCTTATCATTTCTACAACAGCGGTTGTAACTTCTTTAAATTCCTCTAAAGACAGATGCAATTGCAGCCACTTGACTTGGACCGCCTTAACATCTTCTAACCATAAAATTTCAACATAAGGAAGGAGGCTTACTTTTTTCATGATGGCAAATTTTCATTTAAAACGTACTTAATATTCCAATATACGAAATGAAAAATACAAATGCATCTAATTTAAACTTTTGAAAGTATTTTATTTTGTATAATAATTAATAATTACACTATCAGTAAGCTGTCGTTCTGGCACCATTTTTTAATCCTGTTTCAACAATTGGGCGTTATGCAAACGATAAAGCGCAACTTCTTTTGTCTCATAGACCACCTCAATACTTGCTGGGCGTTTATTTTCGTAACAATCTCTAATGCAACGAGGTAAGTTATCATAAGAAAAGTTAGACATATATCTTGTAGCTCCATTTACTAAAACATATACTGCTGTTTGGTCTGAGAATTCTAATTCTGCTAATGCCCCATAGTCGTAAAATTGAACGGGGCCATGTTCGTTAAATTCTAATAAATATTGCCCAAAATGCTTTTGAATAACATTCGTTAGCACAATACTAGGTTCCTTTTTGTCTTTTAAATAGTTATAAATAACCGCTCGTTGCTCTACATAAGAATGCTTGTTGGCTGTTTGCATAGAAGAAACAATAGGTGCCAAAGCCGCTAATGTGATTCCAAATAAAAAGCCACCTGCAATAAAATTTCGATTTGGTAAAACAGAACGTAGCATTACCAAGCCCATTATTGCAAGATATACCCACTCAAAATTCCCCACTTCAGCGTATGTTGCCAAAGCAAAAACAAGGGTAGATATTAAGATAAAAGCAAGTTTTTTTTCCTTTTTTTGTGCAAAAGCGCATAAAGTCGGTGCTGCCACAACAGCTGCAATTGGAACCAAAAACAAAAAATGACGAATGTCTGGACAAATTGGCAAATAAGCTTTATACGAAGTTGTCATAAAATTAGAAGACAAAACCGATAAAACCAAGACCAAGCCCCAATAGGCTTTAGCTGTTTTGAAGGTGATAAAATCACGAAACCGATGACTAAGGACAGCTGGAACTGCCAGCATCAAACTGATAACCATTCCAGTTTTCATAAACTTATCAAGCATCTCATAACTAATGCGATGCCATAGCACTGCCCAAGGCTGCGTAGCGTAATTGCAAAACGAAAAAGACCGCCCTGCTCCTAGATTATCATCTAGTCCAGCTTCTACAGCATGAAACCGAGCAAAAGGATCGCCCGTTAATAAATAAATCCCAAACAAATACAAGAGCCCCATTCCAATACAACATAAAGCCGTGTATATCCAAAATGGACGATGTCGCTTTTGTAGTACATCTATTATTAATAATAGAAAAAATACAGGAAATAAGAGCAGCACAGATTGTTTGGTAATATAAGCCCAAATTAAAACCAAGGAAAGCAACAAAGCATACTTAAAGGATTTGGTTCCTTTTTCCTCAAAATGATGGGTATAAATTAAAGCAAAGGCTGCAAAAGTAGCCAAAGCAACAGAAGTATCTGGCATTAGTTTATCCGAATAATACATCGTCCAATTGTCCAGTGCATAGATTAAAACGGCTAGTACGCCGACTATACGAGCTTCTCTTTTTAATACCTTGAATACGAGCAAGACCGTTAAGAGCAAAACCAAAGAGGAGGTAATAGCAGAAGCATCGTCGTTTACACCAAATAAAGCATAAAAAAGCCCCGTCAAACTAATAAACCCCCAACGATAGGAGAAAAAGTCTTCATTTAAGAAGAAGAGTTGCCCATCTGCCCATTTTTTCCCATAATAGCCGTAGCCCATAATGTCATCGAACCCGTAATGTCCAAAATAGCCAGCATAGTGATGGACAAATAAAAAGGCTATAATACCTAAGAAAGTATATAGCCTTATATCTTTGTGTAAAGGTAATTTGTTCATCTATGTAAGTACTACTGCTTTTAATTTAGTCATAATAACATCCATAGATTTTTTAGTCGCATCGGTTGCAGGAACCAATGGTAAGCGGAGTTCTTCTGCACAAATACCTAGCTGTTGAAGGGCATATTTTACACCCGCTGGGTTTCCATCTACAAATAGTAACTCTACTAAATCCATAAAAGAATAATGCAGCTTTCTAGCTTTGGCAAAGTCTCCCGCTAGTCCAGCTCGAACTAAGTCCGAATATGCTTTAGGATAAGCGTTTGCAATAACAGAAACTAAGCCATCCATGCCACAAGCCAACATAGGCAAGGTTAAATTATCATCTCCCGACAAGACAGAAAAATGAGCGGGCTTAGCACCGTTCACAATTTCCATACATTGTGCTAAACTTCCTGAAGCTTCCTTGATGGCAACAAATGTATCGCTAGCATTCGCCAAACGCAAGGTTGTTGCAGCAGTCATGTTAGAAGCTGTACGACCAGGAACATTATACAAAATAATTGGACAAGGCGCAATGGCAGCTATTGCCATAAAATGTTGGTAAATTCCCTCTTGTGTTGGTTTATTATAAGCAGGACTAGCAGACAAAATGCCATCAATCCCTTTGAAGTGGTAGTTCTTAATCGACTCGATCAAGGCAGCAGTATTGCTCCCGCCAAACCCTGCCACAATAGAAACTCTACCTGCGGCAATTTTCACTGTAAAATCTAGTACCGCATGTTTTTCTACTTCTGTTAAGGTAACCGACTCGCCTGTCGTTCCCAAAGAAACTAAGAACTCGACCCCTCCTTCTATATTATGATTAATTAGACGCTCAAGGCCGTCATAATCTACCACTCCATTTTTGAAGGGCGTTACTAAAGCGACTCCAGTACCTGTAAATAGTTTACGCATAAAATTTGGCTAATAAATTTTTTTTAAATAAGTTTCCATTTGTTCAATTACGACGTTTAGCTTTTGGCTTTTGCCATACACCATAAAATCATAAAAATCTGTTTTATCTGCTCGATAATGTCCAATTCTAAATTTAGCAGCAGAAGCAGCAGCAATGTATTCCAAAGGTTGACAATCCTCAACATGCAAGGCAATCAATAGATCAAAAGGTACGTCAATAAAGTCTAAAACCGCTTGCTTTTTAGGCGTTTGGTTCAAGCTTAAATCTTTATTGCAAAAAATAGGCTGTTTTTCATCTTCACTCAGCTCCTTTACATCCTTGTATCCCATTAGAGATACCTTTTTGCGTTCTTTTAGTAATTTTCTTTTAAAAGACAAAACCACTTTGACATCTTCTTCTTTGTTGGCATTAAAGAGTATACCAATATTTCTAGCCGTATCAAAATTGCAAGAACGTGTTTCTCTATTTGTTTTGTGGCATTTTTTCAACTTTCGTTGATACAAATTTTCTTTTAGTTCTGTTAATAAGCTCATACTGGAGTATGTTAATATAGATAATACTCCGTTTACTTTTTAGTTCTTCTATAAAAAACAAAAAAAAGCATTTTGCATTAGTTTAATGATCAGCCTTTTAGCATATTGACTAGCAAAAACACACCTTACTGATAATCAAAGCGAAACACTCATGCAATCAACTAATACGATTGTTCAACGGAGTAATGTATAGAATAACGTCTATTTTTATTCCTAAAAAATGATTCGAACCCACTCACTTAGAAATGAACATAAATACAACAGACAAGCATGTCCTTTTATTTATGTTCATTTCTAAGGAAGTTTGGGACAGGTGCTAAACCATTGGTTTCTATTCTTTTTAAAACTTACTTTTTATAAGTAACTCTGCCCATTTCACTGTATTTTTCAATACGAGACTGAACGAGTTCGTCTTTAGACAATTCGCCCAAAGTCGTTAATTCTTTTTTAAGGTGACGCTTTAATATTTTCGCCGCTTCTACGGGTTTCAAATGCGCTCCACCAACAGGTTCTTTGATGATTCCATCAATAATACCAAATTCCAAGGCATGCTCTCCTGTTAATTTCAACTGTTCTGCCGCTTCTTTTTTATGACTGACATCCCGCCAAAGAATGGTCGAACAAGATTCTGGAGAAATAACGGTATACCAAGTATTTTCCATCATAAAGGTACGATTTCCAAGACCGATTCCTAAAGCACCACCAGAAGCACCTTCTCCAATAACAACACAAATAATTGGCACACGAAGTTTTGCCATTTCAAACAAGTTACGGGCAATTGCTTCTGCTTGTCCACGTTCCTCTGCTTCGATCCCTGGAAATGCACCAGGCGTATCAATCAAACAAATGACGGGCAAATCTAAGCGCTCTGCTGTTTTCATCAAACGCAATGCCTTGCGGTACCCTTCTGGATTTGGCATACCAAAATTACGATATTGACGCATTTTGATATTTGTTCCTTTTTGTTGACCGATAATCATAACACTATGCTTATCAATCTTTCCAATTCCACCAACAATCGCCTTATCATCTTTGAAACAACGATCTCCATGTAGTTCTACAAATCGAGAGCACATTTCTTCGATATAAAATAAGGTATAAGGTCTTTTAGGATGTCTGGAAAGTTGTACTTTTTGCCAACCAGTTAAATTACTGTATATATTTTTTCGGGTACTTATAATTTTCTTTTCTAATGCAGCAACAGCCGTATTTAGCGCCTCAACGTCATCGTTTAAATCTGCCGTTTTTTTAAGTTCTGCTAATTGCTCGTATAGTTCCTCAATTGGCTTTTCAAAATCTAAAAATAACATAGTTTGAAAGTTTTTTATAAAAGGATTAGTAAGTTTTTATAGATAAATCGGGTATACATAGGTCATAGGATTTTCTTTTTTTTTAGTAAAAATAGAACATCTTATGCATTCAAAAAAGCTCTAAATCAACTCGTCACACCATTCTTTTGGTACTAAATTACAGCTCAATTTTAGAATGGCAAGAGCTTTGAGTTCTCAAATCTACTACTATTTTTATAAATCCCAAATATTCGAAGGGGCTAGAAGCATTTTTTTGACTTTTACCTTTCCATCTAACAAGACTTCCAAGGTGCCACTAGCAGGGTGTTTTCTTTGCGTCCAATATTTGTGTGCGCAACTAGTGATTTGTTCATAATTAAGTCCATCACAGTTTAATAAATCCATTTCAACCAACAAAGGAGTTCCCTCTTCTACTTCAACCGCATAAACATAGCTCTTGTAGGCATAAAACGTTCTTGCTACTGCTAGGTCGGCAAATAAAAAAGCGCAATTCAATCGAGAGGGCAAATGGGCGTAATTGCTTAATCGAATCGCTTCAAAAATTTCTTCTTTGATATAAGTAGCGTACTTTTGTTCCACAAAGTCATGCCTTCGAATTCGTTCCCCATAAACCCCTAGTGTAAGAATTGTTCCTTCTCTTAGTTTTCTATTAGATACGTGATAATACTCCATACGCTATCTATTGCTTCTTTTTTTGTTTTTAATAAGCCAATCTGAGTACAGGACAAAAAATAATTAATTACTATTTTACAGCTTAAATCTACCCAAAACTAGGATTAGATCGAGCTTATCTTTTGGTGCACAGCACCAAGCCTGCTCGTTCTCTCCGCTCATGCTT
>CACVAQ010000198.1:0-1980 GCA_902727865.1 uncultured Aureispira sp.
CAACTAACGATTAACTATTTTTATCCTAAAATAATTCACAATTTAGGCATTATTTTTTTATTCTTAAAACATTTGTTCAATGAAGTCGAACTACTTTGTTATTTATATAGCTGCTTTTTTTCTTACTTGGGCTTGTACCTCAGATCAATCTAATAATGGTACTTCCAATGGAGATAATGGGCCAATTACACATACTTTAGATACAACTATTGGATATTGTTTTCAATTATATGGAAACAGTATTGCAGAAGGTTTTGAACTTAAAATTAAGGGAAATAAAATTATAGGAGAAGGGAACAGGGCTTATCTAAGCACTCAAACTACGTATCGTTTGAGAATAGAAGGGACTCTAAATGGAAATATAGCGGAGGTAGATATTTATGGGACAGATATCAGAAAGACAACAAAGCCGTTTACGCATCGAGAAACTTGGGAAATTGGAACCGAAGTCTTAAAAGTTAAAAATAGAAAAATTGAAGGTTTTGATGGAGATTATGAATTCCATCGAGTCCTTTGTCAAACAAAAGCCAATAAAGACAGCTCACTTTATGATAGTTTTAGTGGCTTCAACGAAGAGGGCTATGCGGTGGTTTCTAGAAAAGGAAAATTTGGTGTTTTGAATGACAAGAATCAACTAACCGTATCCATTTCTTACAGAGATTTAGGTGCAATTAGAGAAGGAGTTGTTTGCTTTTTTGATGAACAAATCGGACTATACGGCTTGTTAGATGCTTCAAATGGTCAGTTGTTGATCGAACCAATGTATATTGAACTGATGGCGTTTAGTGAAGGCTTGGCTGCTTTTATGGCGGAAGATGGAAAATGGGGCTTCTTGAATAGAGATTTAGAAGTTGTGATCGAACCAACTCTTATTAATGTCAATTTTTTTAAACCAGACCCGTACCGCAATGCGTTCAACGAAGGTCTAGCTAATGTTGAAACAGAGCCTGGGAAATGGAATTACATAGACAAAACAGGTCAAATTGTTATCAATGGAGACTTTTTATACACCAGAGGATTTGAAAACGGAGAAGCTGAAGTGTATAAAGATAATAAGTGGTATTTTATAAATAAAAGTGGAATGTGTGTTAAGAATTGCGACTAATTTTATGAAAGTACAATAACTTTCATTTTACAATGATATGGCAGTATATTTGAGGCTACAATATTTGGATCTGCTTGTTATATAGGCATTTATAATATGTAAACCCCTCCTTTTACTTCTTAACAAACGATTGATTTTAATTAAAAATTAAGTTAAAGTATGAAAAAGATTATTTTACTTTTTGCTTTTTTGGCGCTGTACACTTCGCACGCAGCAGCACAACCACCAGAAGGGCACGATGAAAATTTAGTGCCTAATCCTGATTTTGAAGCATTAATTGGACGAAGGCCAGAAGGCGATGTTGACGGTTCTGGTATTTTTAAATATAATATGGTGGCTTGGAAAAGCCCAACAATGACCACTCCTGATGTGAAAATTGGCTTGCCTTCGGAAATAAAAAAGGCAAAACGAGATGGTATTGACTTAGATAAGCCGCATTCGGGTTACAAGATGATTGCTATTTTGACGCACAACCCTGAATCAAAACGAGATGATACCTATAGAGAATACATACAAGTGAAATTGAAAAAGCCATTAATAAAAGGGGGCGAGTATTATTGCGAATTTTGGGTTTGTCGTGCCAGGTTATCTAAATATGTTTCTAACAATCTTGGTGTTGCTTTGTCGCCAACAAGATTGAGAGAAGATGGTTGGAAACCATTGACGAAGATTGTCCCAGATTACAATTATGGTGAGATCATGAATGCTGACAAGCGAGAATGGCAGCGTATTTCATTCACATTTACCTCTCCAAATCGCTCGGAGTATCTTTGTATTGGTAATTTCTTTGGCAACGATGAAACAACTTTAATAGAGGTTAAAGAGCCGATTCAGGCAACCGTAGATGAGCGAGCATTTGAAAATTCGTATTATTT
>CACVAQ010000198.1:2080-5763 GCA_902727865.1 uncultured Aureispira sp.
CCAGAACCAGAGCCAGAGCCAGAGCCAGAACCAGTTGCTCCACCAGAAGTTGGTGCGGTGATCAAATTGGATCGTGTTTTCTTTGAAACTGCAAAATGGGCCTTATTATCAGAATCTCATGAGCAGTTAGAAGAAGTCGTTAATCTAATGAAAGAATATCCTTCGATGGAAATTGCGATTAATGGACACACAGATAGCCGAGGAGACAATAGTTACAATCAAAAATTGTCTGAAAATAGAACAAAATCTGTTTTCGAATACCTAGTAGAGCAAGGCATTGATGCTTCTAGAATGGAATATGTAGGCTATGGTGAAACGAAGCCAATTGCAGATAACAAATACTCGGATGGACGTCAGTTGAATCGTCGAGTAGAGTTTGTTGTGACGCATATTGAAGCAAAAAATACAGTGATAGAGCAGAGCAACGAAGTGACGCCTTACACCGATAACGATTAAATAAGTTATAAAATAGCCGATTTGAAGTTTTGAAAATGTACTAATTGTATCTAATTTTCAAATTTTCAAATCGGCCTGTTTTTAAGGGCAAAGCCCTTACACATTATTTCGTGGGAAAATTATATCAGTTTGATTATCAGTAAGATAACTTTAAATTTATAATTGACTGGTAATCAGATTTATATGATATTTTAGTGAAAAATTAAAAATATAAGAAAGTATTACTTAGGAATGTTCATCTTATTTTTTTACTGTTCCTTACAGAGTACCTCTAATATTATTCTGTCGTAAAGAAAGAACGGCTCCAAAAGCTTTCTTTTAATTTTCTAGCGTGTGTTCCCTTGGGACCTCCCCAACCATGTCGCTCGTTTGGATAGAACATCATTTCAAATTCTTTTCCTGCATCTTGCAATTTATCAATCAATTGGATACTGTTTTGTACGTGTACATTATCATCCATCAGACCATGTGTGATTAACAGCTTTCCTGTGTATTGTTCGACATGACTCAAAACAGAAGCTTGGTCATATCCATTTGGATTTTGCTCATAAGTATCCATATAGCGTTCTGTATAAACATTATCATATAATTGCCAATCCATAACAGACAAGTTGGCAATGCCATGCGTGAAGTATTGTGCACCATAAGTCAAAGCCATTGCGGATAAATAACCGCCATAACTACTGCCTGTAATTCCCATGCGATCAGCGTCTACAAAGCTTTGTTTTCTTAGCCAATTGACAACGGCAAAGTAATCTTCCATTTCCCATTTCCCTAAGTTGCGGTGCATATAATCCAGGCCTGCTTTTCCAAATTTTCCAGAACCTCTATGCGCTACAGAAACGACAATAATGCCCATTCTGGTTAAGTTGTTTCCACGCCATCCACGCCAAGAATCATCAATTCCGCCCGCATCAGGACCACCATAAATACTAAATACAACAGGATATTTTTTATTTTTGTCAAAATTCTTAGGCAAGGTCCAAATGACTGGTAAATCAAATTTTCCATCGCTTGATTTTACACGGAACAATTCCATCTTGTGATGTCTTTTTGGGCTAAATTCTGGGGTTTCTTGTTTTTTAATACTTCGAATTTTGTTTCCTTTGTTGTCGTACAAAACCCTAGAAGGGGCGGTGTTGATGTTGCTGTAATTCTCCACGAAGTAACTATTATTAGGAGACAACAAAGCCTCGTGCATGCCTGTTCCTTTTGTTAATTGTTTGAAGTTGGAACCATCTAAATTAACAGAGAAGAAATGCAGGTCGGTGTTAACGGCTCCTGTGCCACTAAAATAAACTACCTTCTTTTTCTCATCGACTTTTTTGATGGTATTGATTCGCCATTTGACATCCGTAATACGTGTTTTTAAGGTTCCATTAAAGTCATAGTGATATAAATTGTACCAATCATTTTTGTAAGAACGAAGGATAAAACCACTGTTGTCTTCTAACATGTGAATATCTTCAAAAAACGATACCCAAGTTGCACGACTTTCTTCGTATACTTTTTTAGTAGAACCGTCTTTGGGATTGGCTAATAATAACTCAATTTTATTTTGATCTCTAGGCATTTGTTGGAAAAGCAATTGCTTAGAATCTTTGGTCCAAAAAGGCCAAGCGATATACTGGTCAAGTTCTTTGTCGGTATCAACCCAAGTTGTTTTGCTCGTTGCCAAATTGCAAATTCCTAGCGAAACCAATGGGTTTGGATCGCCAACTTTGGGATAATGCATCTGCTCCAATTCACCATGAACACCTGCGGAGCGATAAATAGAAAAAATAGGAACAGGACTATCGTCAAATCGTAGGTAAGCAATTTGTTTACTATCTGGAGACCACCAAAAGGCTTTGTAATTGGAACTACGGCCCAAGATTTCTTCATAATAAACCCAAGATGCCCAACCATTATAAACTAGATCAGAGCCATCTGTGGTTAATTTTGTTTCCTGTCCTGATTCTAAATTTATAGTATACAAATTGCCTAATCGAGTAAAAGCAATATGCTTATTATCAGGAGAAAAAGTAACATTTTTTTCTGTTTCTGTATTGCTTGTTAATTGGCGCATTTTTTTGCTGGCCACTTCAAAAAGGTACAGATTGTTATCTTTGCTAATAATGACTAGTTCGTAATCTTTGCTGTGTGGCGAGTTGTAAGAGATCCAAAAGCCTTCAGGAAGTGCCGCCATAATTTTGCTGCCTGGGCTAATGTGTTTATAAGGCATTTCAGCCGCACCTGTTTTGGCATTTACCTTCGCCAAAACCTTGTCGTTGTTTTTGTCTACTCTACGCTCTAAATAATGCTCGTCGTCGATCCAGTCTAAGAAACTTGCGCTTGAATATTGGGCTTGGCTACTGCTTATGATAAAAAGTAAAAAGAAGATAAATAGTTGTTTCATGTTGATAGAGTTGTATTAAGTAGATAATTCTAGAACACTTAAATTTACCAAATAAAAGGCAAAACAGCTTTACGTTCTTTGGGGTAATCTTTAAATTTGTTGTGGTACCATTTGTGATGCGCAATAGCTCTTGGAGATAAATTAGCAAAGGTCCACAAGGCAAAAGACAAAGCAGGCAAAGACCACATCATAATTGCAAAGCCAATCCACTCTATAATTTCGCCAAATAGGTTAGGGCAGGAGACGTACTTAAACAAGCCTCCTTTAGGGATTTTATAGCCCGTTTCTCCTGGTTTACGAAGGTTTAGTAAGATATTATCAGACTGAATGTTAAGGAACATGCCTACTAAAAATACTGTAATTCCAATCCAAAAAATAGGACTAGCTAACCAAGTCTCTGGGTACAAGTGACCGTAATTGCCTAAAAAATAACCATTCACAAAACCATTGATAAGATTAAAGAAAATAGCAGCACCCATAATCATAACAGGCATTTTCTTTTGTTGATCTCGCTGACGCAAAGGATAGATAACGCTTCGGTTAAAGTAGTGTAACATCCAGAGTCCCCAAAATAATAGCGTGACTTTGTTGGGAGGCGTTTTACCTAAGAAGAAAAATAAACTAAGGAATAAAGGAGAGGGCAATTCCATCAAAAACCATCCTAGCCGAGCGTTGATACTCGGTCCCCACTGCTCTGAAGTATGCCGTCCAAAGGGAGCGGTGACAAAAAATAATAGAAAAAAGGTAAGGCAGGCTAAAGCGATCCAGCTATAAATAATGCTGTCAAAAATAAATTCGGTCATGCGAGAGAACGATTTGTCGTGTACTA
>CACVAQ010000199.1 GCA_902727865.1 uncultured Aureispira sp.
GTTGTTTTTTACGTTACTTAGGCCGTATTTGGCTAAGGGCTCCACGACCACAGAGTAGCAGCGGAACTAAGTCCCTTTACTGATATTTTTTACGCATACGATCCAAAGAACGTTTAGAATCCCGTTCTTTGAGTGAATCTCGTTTGTCGTATGTATTTTTACCTTTTGCCAAGGCAATTTCTAATTTCGCCAATCCTCGTTCTGAAATAAACAAGCGAAAAGGTATAATAGAGTAACCTTGTTCTCTTACTTTATTGTGTAATTTTTTTAATTCTATTTTATTAACGAGTAATTTTCTTGGCCGTTTTGGAATATGATTATTATAAGTCCCATATTTGTACTCAGAGATATGCATATTGTTGACAAACAGCTCTCCCGATTTTATGACACAATAAGCGTCACTAAGATTGGCTTTTCCACTTCGAATAGATTTGATCTCTGTACCTTGCAGCATAATACCTGCTTCTATGGTAAACAAAAATGTATATTCGTGTTTGGCCTTTTTATTAATTATTTCTATACTTTTCTTTAATTCCATTGTGGTTTATCTTGATGTTTATCTTTTGTTAAAGATAAGCTTTTATACAAACTATTTTATTTAAAATACTTAAGCAGCTTTGAGCCAAGGATTAAATATTAGAGAAACATTCAAAAAAAACATTCAAAAACTAGGGATTCTAAATATATACTTCTTATTTTTGACAATGTTTTGGTTTTGATAGCACCCAAAATACTACATTAAGTACTCTTATCAAAGCAATTTTTGAGTAAAAAAGTTCTTTCGATACAGTTTAAATTGTACGAAAATAACGAAATAACATTAAACAATAGAATGAAAACACTAAAAAGCATCTTACTTCTAGTTCTTGTAACTACTTTTTTGATCAGTTGTGGAGACGCATCTGATGCTACTGAAAACACAACGGGCACAACTGAACCTACAACCGAAACAACTTCAGGCGAGACCCCCGCTGCCAATACAGCTACTGCTACAAGCTCTGATGGAGCGAGTAAAATTACAGATGCTGTTGTAAAGCAAGCTTGTGATTGTCAAGAGAATGCTAGGAGAGAAGACAAAACAATTGACTTTTCTAAAGTAGGAGAATGTATGGGCGGAAAAAACAAAATTCAGTTTGTTGCTGATCTATTAGGTGCAGATGCATCTGAAAAAGAACGCTCTGATGCAGAAGGTGCATTATCTGAAAAAATGAAGGCTCAATGCCCTAAATAATTTTAATAGAAGACTTGTATATTTTTTATAAGAGCTGATTACCTCAGTTCATATCTTTTAACTTTTTTAATTACACTTAATTATGAAAACGCTAAAAATCTTATCTTTTATGTTTATGTTCTCTGCTTTAGTTATTAGCTGCGGAGGCGAAGAAGGAGCTGCTGCTGCTGGTGATGCTGCAACTACAGAAGTAGATGCTGCAAAAACTGCTGCTGACGAAGCTGCTGCTGCTGCAAAAACTGCTGCTGACGAAGCTGCTGCTGCTGCAAAAGCTGCTGGTGAAGGAGCTGTTGATGCTACTGGAGAAGCAGTTGAAGGAGCTGCTGATGCTACTGGAGAAGCGGTTGATGCTGCAAAAGAAGCTGTTGACGAGCACACACACTAGAATCTAACGAAT
Organism: uncultured Aureispira sp.; assembly: GCA_902727865.1. Classification (GTDB taxonomy): domain Bacteria; phylum Bacteroidota; class Bacteroidia; order Chitinophagales; family Saprospiraceae; genus Aureispira. The sequence goes on from CACVAQ010000199.1 coordinate 1,629, forward strand.
CTAAGTATATAAGGACACTTGGCTGATTTATCAGTCAAGTGTTTTTTTTGTTCACCTACTTTTTTTTTGATTCTTTGACTCTTTTTGCCAGCCCCTTTTTTTTTAATAAAAAGACACACAGTGCCATTTTTTCGAAGCAAAGAATCTAATCTCTGTTCAAAAAAAGCGGATTCGTTCACTGTTTAAAAACAGTCGTGTAGCCTAAAAAAAGAGCTTAAATCTGTTTGATGTACAGGTTTTGTGCAACTTTGTGTGTTACGGTTATTTGAGTTGTAGCATCAATTTTGACCAATAGAGATTGATCGTATTCAAAAATAGAAAGGACTTCTACCGTCGTTCCTAAGACTAGGTTCGATTGTTCTAAATATTGCAAAAAAGGGCTAGAATGTTCGTTTACCCCAACAATAACTGCTTTTTCCTGTGTTTTTAGTTGAGATAAAAATACCGATAGATGCTGCTCAAAATTACCATGTTTATCAGGAATAGGATCTCCATGTGGATCAAACTTAGGAAAGCCCAAGAAAGCATCCAAATGATCAATTAGTTTTTGAGATTGAATGTGTTCTAATTGTTCTGCAACAACATGCACTTCGTCCCACGAAAAATTTAACTTATCAAACATAAAGGTTTCCCAAAGGCGATGTTTTCGTATCAATTGGATGGCAGCACTCTTTCCTTTTTGACTAAGGCAAGCCCCTTTATATTTTTCATATAAAACATAGCCCTTCTCTGTCAGGCGTTTGAGCATATCCGTAACCGAAGCGGCGGCTGTATTCATAGCGGCTGCAATAGCATTGGTGGCGACGGTGTCGTTATTTTTTCCTGATAACTTGAAAATTGCTTTTAAGTAATTTTCTTCTGTAGGAGAGATTGGCATTGTGCTATACGTTTTCTATGTTTTTTGTATTAGAAATAAAAGCGGTTTAGCTATTCATTTCATCTGCTCGTTTTTTGGTTTGTTTGGCAGCAATATGGATACTCAATTCATATAAAATGTAAATTGGAATACCAATAATAATTTGCGTCATCACATCAGGAGGTGTTACAAAAGCAGCAACAACTAAGGTTAGGACAATCGCATGGCGTCGATATTCTCGCATGAAGGCATCGGTAATCAGCCCCATTTTAGAAAGATAATAAACGATAATAGGCATTTCAAAAATAATACCGACGGGTACCGTAAACATAATCATGTAGTTGATAAGAGAAGTCGCTTTTATTAAATTACCATTATTAGCAGCATTAATCATCGGCAATTCATAGCCAACCAAGAAATTAATGGCAAAAGGCGCTAGGATAAAATAACCAAAAGAAATCCCCATCAAAAATAGCAAACTACTCACCAGAACAACCCCATTGGCTGCTTTTTGTTCTCTAGGGTACAAACCTGGTTTGATGAACTTCCAAAACTCCCACAAGACAAATGGAAAGGATAGAATTAAACCACCAAAAATACAAACTTTGATGTGTAGCAAAAAGGCTTCGCCCATCTCTAAGGTGACCAAATTGATTGCAGTAGGACTGTAGCACATTTGGTCGCCCAGTTCCAACCAATGCGATAGTTTACACATCAGTTGATAGGTTAAAAAGTCTTCATTAAGCGGACCAAAAATAACCTTTGTAAAAATGGATTTGGTGGCAAAAAAGATAAAAACAGCCGATACACACACACTTATAGCAATGCGAATTAAGTGAATGCGTAACTCTTCAAGGTGTTCAATGAAAGACATTTCTTTTTCTTCTTCTTCTTTGTCTGCTGTAATGGAGGTATTTGCTATATCAGGCATATTTTGTATTCGTACTAATTAAACCGTAATTCGTTTCCAAACTAGTTGTTAAAATGAAATGGACAGAAGTACCAAACTAGATCGTGGCCATTCTTTTTGTAAAAGTACAAAAGTCTTATGAATAGCGCCTTATTTATCCTTTATTCTTAATGGAATATTTTTTTGTTCCCCACCTAATATTTCATACGTTCCACTCCATTCTACGCCTTGGGCACTTTTAGCATAATAAGTATACGTTCCTTTACTTTTTACAACATAGGCTTCAATCTTTCCTTCCTTTTCGGGGCCTCTCATACAACTCCAAACAGAATTAATGCTGCCAATAACAGCCCCTTCTTTTCCGCCATCGTAAACGGTGATGGTTCCTACCCCTTTATATTCAGGTTGACTAGCAAAAAAAACAACACGGGTAGCCGCACCAGCAAGAATAGCCTTGTCCTCTCTTGCTTTTTGTGCTGCATCTTTGGTTCTTTTTACTTCCAATGCTTCTTGAGTTGTTTTTTCTTGTGCTGCTGCTTGTATCTGTGCTTTGGCTCTTTCTTTTACCCTTTCTTCTCTTCTAATGTCAGCTTGTTCTTTTTCGTAAGAACTCACGCCTCGAAAGGTGTAGTTCATCTGTACAAAGGAGTGCCCTGCATCAGGGACCTCTATCGTTCTGACATCTGGGTGGTAGGTTAAATTAAGCGTATAGGTTGCTTCAATCGGTAAATGAAATAGCGCTAATCCATTGGCAAGGGTTGTTTTGGTATAGGTTTTTCCTGTATTGCTGAGGATCGTGACTAATTCCCCTTTTACGCCTTCTCCTTTTAGATTGGTATAATAAAAAGAATATTCGATAAATTTATGGGTATATCGTTGCCCTCCAATGGCACTATAGGCTTTGTTTCCTGTTTTAATTAACCGACCGTTAAAATACTCGCCACTTCTTGTTGTAAAATCTTCATTATTGGGAAGTAAAACTTTGACAAGCCCAGAAGCATTGGTTCTGGCCTTGATGTTAGAACCTTTGTTCCCTTTGAATAAAATTTCCAAATTGGCATAAGGCTGCTTGTCGGGCTGCAAAAAAGTGAAGGTAGCCAAGGTTTCTGTCTTACTCGGTTTTAGCCGCTCTTGTGCGATTAAAGAACTAGCGAGGAACAAAAAGCTGAACGTAAGCGCAATAGAATAGGATGAAAATTTCATAGAGCAATTTTTAATAGAAGGAAGAATAGGTGTTTAAATGCTTGATCTAAATAAATCACTGATGTTACGCAAACATTTAATTAGGTCGCTTAATTAGAAGAAATACTTGAACAGATTGGTCTAAATGTTTAATGTTGAAGGCTTAAATTCAACATTAAATCTTAAGCATTCAAATAGGTTTTTTGATTAAGCAGGAGTCTAAATACTCCTTAGGGACAGTTCTTGCGCAACATCAGTAAATCAGTTCTTTCTAGATCGTCACTTATAAAAATAAAGCCAACAATTATTCCAAAAAAAAGCTACTCTTTTAATAAGAATAGCTTTTGTATAAATGGGTATATTTTTTACAATCGATTCATGATAATTTGAATTAAATCCTCATCTTGATAAGCTTTGCTATCACTTTGGATTTCTTCGATAAGGTCTTCTTCTAAATACATTTCTCTGAAAATTTGAAGTGTATTGCTTTTTTCTTTATTGTCTTTAGAGTGGTAATTATGCAAGAGTTGAACAGCTGCCACCTCTTTTTGCATCGCCTTGTTGTTAAGAATCGGCAAACTAGAGTCAATCTTGGGCGCATTGTTGGTACTTGGACCACGACTAAAAACACTAACAAAATCACGTGGTTTGCGAATGTTAGAGCCTAAAAGACCTTCTTCGTTGACTTGGTTGTGTGCTTCTAAATCTTCTTTGGTTACTTTTCTAGCCAATAAAAAATCGTCCTCTTCTAAACCCAAATCTTCTCCTTCTAGAGGATCTTTACTTTTTTTAGGATCCCGTGCAGCAGTTGCTTTGGGAATGGTCACCCCATTGCTAGCGGCTTCTTTTTCAGCATTTTCTTGCTGTTCTTCCATCAACAGTTTTTCTGTTAATTGAGCAGCCTCCTCTTCTTCTGTCGTCGATTCAGAACTGCTTTTTTCTTGTTCCATCGCGGCATTGATGCCCATTAATTCATCGTCCTTTTTGTCTTCAAACACACCATTAACGGAGCGTTTTTGTAAGGTTTCTTCCTCTTCGTCATAAACTTTTTTTGCTCTTTGCTTTGCCATGATATTGCTTTGAATTAGAATGGGCGACAAGTAATCGTCTAAAAGTAATCGTAAAAAATGG
>CACVAQ010000200.1 GCA_902727865.1 uncultured Aureispira sp.
ATAAAAATAGACTTTATTAATAAAACAGCTAAACCAAGCCTAAAATTGTGCTTGTCCTTAGCGTTTACAATTATCATTATACACATGAGTATCATAGAACTCGTAGTTCCAGTTATTGGTGAATCCATCACAGAAGTAACGCTTTCTTCTTGGACAAAAGAAGATGGTGCATACGTAGAATTAGACGAAATTATTTGTGAATTTGAATCTGACAAAGCAACCGTAGAAGTTCCTGCCGAAAAAGCAGGTAAGCTAATTTGGGTGGCTCAAGAAGATGAGGACATTTCTATTGGAGGCGTATTTGCAAAAATTGACACCAGCGTATCGGGTGGCGAAAGTGATGCTTCTGAAGAAGTAGTTACTCCAGTTGAGACCCCAAAAGAGGCAACTCCTGCAAAAGAAGAAGAAGCTACCGCTTCGGATTCTTATGCCAATGGACACCCTTCGCCTACGGCTCAAAAATTAATGCATGAGCACCACTTAAATGCCGCAGACATTACGGCGACAGGCAAAGATGGTCGCATTACACAAGAAGACGTTCAAAAAGCGATTAATAATAAATCAACCGCTCCTGCTCCTGCACAAAAGGAAACGCCTGCTCCTAAGAAAGAGGAAAAAGCAGTCGTTACTCCTGCCAAATCAAATGCCGCATTTAGTAGAGAACAACGCACCGAAAAAATGAGTCGTATGCGTCGTACGATTGCCAAACGTTTGGTTTCTGCCAAAAACACGACGGCAATGTTAACGACCTTCAATGAGGTTGACTTAACAGAAGTCATGGCGATGCGTAAAAAATATCAAGAAAAATTTGTCGAGCGTTATGGCATCAAACTAGGCTTCATGTCTTTGTTTTCTAAGGCTTGTGCAAAAGTATTGATGGAAATGCCTGACGTAAATGCTCAAATGGGTGAAGATGGTAAATCTATTATTTACAATGAATTTGTAGATATTTCGATTGCAATTTCTACCCCTACGGGTTTGGTTGTTCCTCCTGTTAAGAATGTGGAGTCGCTAAACTTTGCAGAAATTGAAGGCGCTATCAAAGGCTTGGCTAAAAAAGCACGTGATGGAAATTTAACCCTTCAAGAAATGCAAGGCGGTACTTTTACGATTACCAATGGTGGTGTTTTTGGATCTATGATGAGCACCCCAATTATCAACGAGCCTCAATCGGCTATCTTGGGAATGCATACCATTCAACAACGTCCGATGGCAGTGAATGGCGAAGTAAAAATTCGTCCGATGATGTACTTGGCTTTGTCTTACGATCATCGAATCATTGATGGTAGTACTTCGGTTACCTTTTTGGTCAAAGTGAAACAATTGCTAGAAGATCCAATTACCTTGTTCTTGGATTTGTAGACTGCTACTAAAAAAATACCTTTTACTCAAAAGCTGTTTATGGTCTTGTACCATAAACAGCTTTTGTGCTTTGTTTTAATCTTAACAAATCAATCTAAACTTCCAATCTGTCCCCCTTTTGTCCACCCTCTTTTTTTGCATTTACGCCCCTATTACTGTAGGTTTGTACTATTGAAAGTAGTTAAACTTTATTTGCTTGTTTGATCGATTTTTTGATTCCTACAAAACAAATAACTTATTTTATCAGAGCCCTAAATTAACCCTTAGAACTCTATGTATATTATTTAGGTATAATATAGTTCTTTACAAGACTAGGTATAGTGTGTCCCTAGATCTTACTTAATAAATTGAAAAACTCAATAAACCAAGGAACTGTTCCTTTTCCTTACCAAGTAGGTGTAGTGACCCGATTGGAAATAATAAATTGAACCCTCAATTTATTTAGAGACAGTTCTTTTCCTTTACAAGATTAAGTGTAGTGACTTATGCTTGTATATAAAACGGAATATTTCAATTTATTTAGAGGCGGCCCTTTTGGGTTAGCCTCTTTTTTTATGCTATTCAGCCTACACCCCTAAGAGCTTTTTTTCTAAATTTTCTTCCGTGTGGAGGTTCATTTTTTTTCGAATTCGATAACGGCTTTTTTTAATCCCTTCCGAAGAAATATTGAGTAAATTCATAATGTCTTTACTTTGCATTCCAAAACGAATTAGGGTACAGATTCGAACCTCTCCTTTAGACAAACTAGGCCATTGTTCCAATAAAAGTTTAACAAATTTCGGGTCCGTTTTATTAAATTTCTCCATAAAATCGCCCCAATAATCGTCGGTTGTTATTAAGCGTCCAATCTGTCGAGCAACTTTCTGAAGTAATTTTTCGCTATCGGTTTCTTTTTCTAGACAGCGAGCCTTCAAGTCAATCAATACTTTATTTTTGTGTGCTAATAACAATAGATACGAACTTAACTCTTTCCGCAACAGTTCCATCTCTTGTTTCAAATACCGTTGTTCCGTTTCTAACAATACTTTTTCTGCTATGCTTCGATTTTCTTCTAGTACTTTTTGATAAACAACCGACCGAATACGAGTAACCAATTCTAGCGGATCAGCAGGTTTTCTAAGAAAATCTATTGCTCCAAAATGAAACGCTTTTTGCAAATTGTGCGTCGCTGTCATAGCACCAGTATACATAATCACAGGAATTTTTGCCCAAGTTTCGTGCTGCTGGAGCTTCTGCAAGGTTTCAATCCCGTTCAACACTGGCATTTCCCAATCCAAAAGAATTACAGCCACCTTTTTTTTCCCTAAAACATACAAAGCCTGTTCGCCATCCTTTGCCGTTAACACCGTCATCGAAGGCAATAAATCTAATACGATGTCCACCACCAAAGTTCGATTAGGTAAATCATCATCTACGACTAATAAAACTTTATCTTCCAAAAAATTTTGAGTTTTGGTCAAATCCATTCTGTTTATTTTATTTAGGGGGATCTTGCTTGAGGATTTATGGAAGTTATTTATAATTATAATACGTAGCGCTTTTTCTAGGTTTTATCAGCACAAAAACACAATTTTTTTTCTATTCATTTAACTATCAAATCTGTAAAACATTGAACAGGGTGAAGTGATTTCCCTAAAATACACCTTACGAATAATCAAAGAGAAGCACTTCTATCATAAATAAATACGATTTAGTTACGCTGCTCCTTTGTTACTTATAGGAGCCCGCTTCGTTCGAGTTTTCAAGGGAGTACGGTTAGAATCAAGTAGATCCTTTCAAAAAGCTTTGATAATTTTGAATATCATGTTGGTTAATAATCATCTCCAAGCGTTTCAGCCAATTTGCAATTTCTTCGTTTTCTACCTCTATTTGTCGAATAATTTTTCGCACTTTAGTTGCTTCATATACTTCACAAGTTAAAAGAGCTTGAAGATAAGGTGCTAAAATTAATTTATTAGCATTTGACAAGGTTAAGACATGGACAGAGGCTTCTTGCTGCTCAACAGTAGGCTTATTTAAAATCGGCTCTTCTGACAAAATTAAATTACTCAATTCAAAAACAGCCCCACTGCCTTTTTTATTAAATACTTGAATGTCCCAATCTATTTTTTTGCATAAATCAAGGACAATCACCAAGCCCAACCCACTAGCATCCTTAACAACTTCTAAGGAATTTTTCGCACTAAAAATCCTCTTTAACAAGGCAGCATCAATCCCTGCTCCTCCGTCTTCTATTTGAAGGACATAAGCTCCTTCTTCCCACTTCGTTTGAATAATAATGGCCCCTCCATAAGGAGTGTATTTAATGGCATTTGTTAAGATATTTCGTAGTATAATTTGCATTAAGGCAGGATCCGTCCAACAATGAATTGCCTCCACATTTACTTTAATCGCAATATTTCCTTGCTCTAATAGAGCACCAAGCTGGTGAATCGTTTCTTGGATCACCGTTCGAACATCAACCGTCTCCCTTTTCACCACTGGAGTTGACTTCTGTAAGGTCGTCCATTGCATCAGTTCATCGACCATTGAATAAGCTTTTTTGGAAGAATCGTAGAGCAAATCGGTGAGTTTATTCAAGGCTTTATAGTTTTTTTCTTTAAGGTTTTTTTGTAATAATCCAGAGATATTCGTAATCACACCAAAAGGCGAGCGCAAATCGTGCCCAATAACCGATAAAATAATTTCTTTGATTTTATTGTTCGCCTTTAAATCATTAGCATAGCGCTCAATGTCCTTATTTTTTCGATGGAGTTCGGCCCCCAAAAATAAGCTAATCATTAAAATGACCCCTGTCAAAAACAAGATCACATACAAACCTTGGCGAACCGTTTTTTCAGAGCGAATGATTTGTTCTTGTTGTGCAATCCGTTCATTTTTTTCATGCTTTAGCAAGCCATCTGTTGTCATAAAAAAGGCATCCTGTTCCTTTTGTATAGAATCTCGTAGCGTTTCGTATAAGTGGGCATAATGGATCACTTTTTTATATTCTTCTTTCTCTTCATGAAGCTGCTTAAATAGCTTATAACAATGCTCCAAACTCGTATTATCCCCAATCTTAATCGCAATATCTTCCACGTTTAAGAGAAGCACTTGAGCCGCTTCTAGTTTTTTTTGCTGCAAGTACATTTCGGCAATATTTACGGCAATAAAAGTATAAATATGGTCTTTCTCCAAGTCGTTCACAATTTGCAACGCATTTTCTATACAATACGTTGCCGAGTCAAATTGATTATTCGCATAGTAAGCCTTTCCTAAATGCATCGTCGTAGACGGCCAATAAGAAATAATCTGATTGTATCGATTGGGATTTTTATGTAAAGACCTATCCCTAAAAATAGTTAAGGATTTTTGATAATATTGTATCGCTAAAGGATAGTTCTTTAATTTTTCGCTATAAATTCGTCCAAGTACTTGGTAAGTATGAGCCACTTGTAGTAAATCTCGGTCTTCGGTATCACTTTCCTGAACCTGCAATGTTTTTTCGATATAAAACAAAGCAGAATCAATTTGGTTTTGCTTTTGAGCAATCAGACTATAATTAGAATAAATCGTGCCTAGACCTCGATAAAACTGATGCCGTTCAAAAATAGCTTCTGCCTCTTGATAATAGATTTTTGCCATATTGTACAGCGTAAATTCGTAATAGATATTACCAATATCCAGCAAAAAATAAGCGTCATCCGTGCTTTCTTTCTTGCAATATTTTACATATTTCTGGTAAGACTCTAATGCTTTCAAGCGATGGTGTGCCGTAGCATACAAAAAGCCTTTTCTTCGGTACCGTTCTCGATAGTACATCGCATCATCTCCAATAAGTTGGTACAAATGGGCTAAGGTGTCAATCAGCGGGAGGGCATTCAATGGATTTTCGTGTATTTCATAGTCACTGATTGCATTTAGCAATGTAATCCTTTCCTTATAATACCTTGGCTGACTAGAAGGCAATTCATTATAGACTTGATATAAGGAATCCAAATAGGGATATGCACTCCCTTTTTGCACAAAAAAGGAGCTTATAAAGAAACACGAAACAATAATTTTGATACAATAAGAATACATAAACATGGGGCTTTAAAAAAAGGCTGTCGTAAGATAAGAAATAAATTAGAGAAAACAGGCGGTTGATTTTATCCTTCTTAAGGCTTTTTAACGATTGGACTTTATTCCTATTGCTCCAAGGGCTTCGATACAGACAAAAAAAACATAGAGCCCCACGGGTGGAACTCTATGTTTTTTTTGATTCTTTGGCCCTTTTTTCCAGCCCCTATTATTATGGCTTTGGTTTTACTATTTTACGACCAAATACCTACTGTTA
>CACVAQ010000201.1 GCA_902727865.1 uncultured Aureispira sp.
AGCGACGGTTTTAGTTTGTTTTTCTAAAGAAGCAGTAAGTTCTATTGCTTTAGTATTAACGGTATTGTATTTTTCTTCCCAATTGGCAACAGAGAGATTTAACTCTTTTACCAAGCTTTCATTTCTTTTTGCTGTATTTTCCCAATGCGTCGCACTTTTTTGCGTTGTTAAGCACTTCGTTTCCCAATCTGTTTTTTCTTTGTTTAGAGTGGTAGCGTCAGCTTGAAGCGTTGTGATTGTTTTTTTATTCGCACTTAATTCTTGATTAAATGTATTTGTTAAGTTTTCACTGTGCTCGTTTAGTTCTTTTATCTTTGGATTGCGCCAGAGCCAACCAATGATACAGCCAATAATAGCAGAACCAAATAATAATATTAAAGGAAATAACCACGTACACCACATATTAATTGGGTTTTAAAATTTAATAATTGGATTTAAAAAATTAGGGTTTTGTATTTTTAAGCGCTTCCCTTACAAGCAGGCTCAATTTTGCAGCAACGGTATCGTTAACCTGCAAAAAAATAGTCAAATGATTAAGTTCTAAGCTTATTGCTTTTTTACAATAATTTCTACACGTCTATTTTTTGCTCTACCACTTGCTGTCGTATTACTTTGAATAGGTTGTTTTTCGCCTAAGGAAATGGCCTTGATTTTATCAGAAGCGATTCCTTGTTTTGAAAAGTAGTTTGCTGTAAAGTCAGCCCTTTCTTGAGCTAATTTTAGATTAAGAAGATCATTGCCTCTATTATCGGTATGTCCTGAACATTCTAGGCTTGCACCGGGGACATTCTCTAGGTAGTAAATTACATTTTCGAAGTACGTTCTAAATTTGGTATCAATAATGATTTTATTTTTTCCAGTCTCAAAGTATAAACGCCTAGGAGAGACCAACAAATCTTTTTCTAAAGCCTTCAATCTAGCCGCATCAACTCCTGCTGTTTTCCCCTTTTCTTGCTTACTAAACAAAAAGTCAATAGGACCGACCAATAATTCTTTTTTAAATTGCGGATGAGCAATGAATGTTAAATCATCTTTTACTAAGCCTTTGTAGTCGATTTGGTTGGGCGGAACGGCATATTGTTCCAATAAAATACTACGGATCTTATTGGCTCTAGCTTTTCCCAAATTCGTAGCACTACTATTATTCTCTTCAGAAGGAAGATAAGCAGCGACGATGTCAAGTTTTGTCGTAGGATTTTCTTTGAGTTGAGTCGCCACCTTTTTTAACAAGTCATTCAGCTCTGGAGATAAAGGTACTGCTAGATCAAAATTAGATTGTTCAAATACAAAATTATCAAGACAGCTAAAATTAGTTGAACCAGTACTTGCCGCAAAAGGTTGGAGACAGTCAAAACTATAAGCTAATTTGGAAGCCTCTGCCTCTGTTTCTACTACGATAACTTGATGTGTAGCAGCTTTGTTTGTTGTTAAATAAGCAAAAATAGCCATTCCCCGTTGCGCTCCTAAGTCTCCTTTAGGGTGTTTAATTTGCAAAACCTTAGCAGGGTGTTGATTTAGATAAGCTATTGTTTGCTCAAAAGCGGAGGTTACGTTTTCGGATAGCGTATAATCTGCTTTTTCGTCTCCAAATTTTATATTGCCTGGAGCGCTTGCTTCAAAATAAGTAGCATCTTTTATCTGTAAGTTATCAGTGGGAGTCGTCATTGTATTTGAAGCGACCGTACTATTAGTACAGCAGCATTGATGATACAGGTACAATCCTCCGAAAATCCAAATAAATAAGCCTAGTATTAAGAATAAGATATTATTTTTCATGGTAAATTGAGGTTGTTTTAAAAATACATTCTCTTCTTTGGTCGTTGAATTGCCAAATAAGGAACTTCTTGTAAGTGGTCTCTATTTTTCTAAATAAAGTCTACTAGCAGAAACTAAATCTATCGGTATGATTTGCCTAGTTGGATTGATATTCAGTCTGTTTTAATGGCAGGAGGGTGTTAATTGTGTTTTGCAATTAAGCTGATTTTGCAGTAGTAAACCTATGGCAAAATAATAACACAGGAGCGCAGGATTTTGCCAAATTTTAAAAAACACCAAATAAAATTCTAAATGGACACTGTTTTACAAGTTGTGGAGCAGATTTGTGTTATAGAAAGATTTTTTATTTAACTTCATCTGTTCTTAAACCCAATACTTAGCTACGCTGCTACTCTGTGGTTGTGGAGCAGTGGTCTTAAATCGACCAAGAGCTAGGGAACTTTATGAATTCTTACTAGTTTGGTAGTCAATTTAATGAAATATGATTTTTTTAAGAAAAAGACTAGCAAGTAGGCCATGAAAACAGCATTGTATTCCAAATGAACGATTCCTTAAGAAGTCAAAATAGCTTGAACTTTAAAACAAGCGGCTGTTTTTTACAAGTTTTTAGCATATTGTGGCAACTCTATCAAGCGTTTTAAAGGAGCGTAAAAAGGGATTTGTCAAAGCATAAAAAAATAGTACCTTTAGTACAAGAAATTAACACACTTCCTTTTAAGTAAAAACGCACGATGAGACATATAGTTACTTTTTTGCTCCTTATTTTGAGTACGACAATGATTTTTGCTCAAAATCCAACCGATAGTAATTCGGTACAACAAGCAGATACTTTAAGCGGGATAGATAGTACTTCAATGGTTCAATTTGTTCCAGCACCTCAAAAGATTACTTTTGATACGTTTGGGCTCTTGGGCTTTGATTTGGCTTTCGAAGCCACTCAGTTAAAAATTACCGCCAAGGAAATTAATGGACAAAGTGTCATTCCGACTACCTTTGTTTCAACCTTAGAAATTGGAGAAACACCAACTGTTGCTTTGTTTGAGAATGGCGTTGCTATCATAGATTATGAGGCAAGTTATACAGGAGAATTAGTTGCTGTACGGTCTAAATATACCGCTTGTAAAGTGAAGAATTGTGCCGATTGTGCCCCTTCGACGCATCCAAATAAAGACGACATCATTTGTTTGGATAACCAACATACACAGTTGGTCCACGTTCAAAAATATAAAAATGGAAGCCTGCGTATTCAAGCGATTCCACTTTGGTGGTCGATTGTGCCGCCACTAGTCGCTATTTTCCTAGCCTTACTTTTTCGCCAAGTTTTATTGGCTTTGTTTATGGGGATTCTATCAGGAGCTTGGGTGATCGGAGGGATGCAGTTGACGCCTTACGGCTTGATGAAAAGCTTCTTTAGTGTTATCGACCATTATATTATTGGAGCCTTGAACAATTCTAGCCATTTGGCGGTCATTGTCTTCTCAATTATGATAGGAGGGGTTGTGGCGATTATATCCAGAAATGGTGGAATGGCAGGCGTGGTCAAGAAATTAGCCCCACTGGCAAAAGGACCCAAAAGCACTCAATTGGTTGCTTGGTTGTTGGGAGTCGCCATCTTTTTTGATGATTATGCGAATAGTTTGATCGTTGGAAATACGATTCGGCCTTTGACGGATAAATATAAAATATCAAGAGAAAAACTAGCTTATATTGTCGATAGTACGGCTGCCCCAATTTCTGCGGTTGCCTTTATTACGACTTGGATTGGAGCAGAGTTGAATTATATTAGCGATGCGATTCCTATGTTATCAGGTTTGGAAAATCCACCTTCTGCCTACTCTATGTTTTTGAGTTCCTTGCCTTATTCTTTTTATTCCTTCTTTACCTTGATTTTTATTTTAATCATAATCTACACAGGAAAAGATTATGGAGGAATGTACAAAGCAGAATACCGAGCGAGAACAACAGGACGTGTATTTGAAACAGAAGGCGAGGCCTTGAGTGCCGATGACATGGAAGAATTAGAGCCTGTAGAAGGTGCGCCACATCGTTGGTTAAATGGATTTTTGCCGATTGCAATGATCGTATTAGGAACGCTGATGGGCTTAATTGATACTGGAATGCAATCTTGTTATAGTGAATTGGCTGCTGGAGGTGTTCAATTGGCACACAATGGCTGGGGCGAAGTTTGGGCAAATATGCAATTCTTAGATTCTACAGGAGAGGCTGGCTTTGTTCGTAAAATGGGTATTTTGATTGGAAATTCAGATTCCTATGCTGCTTTGTTGTGGGCTTCTATGTCTTCTATCGTTTTGGCCTTGATTCTAACGGTTCTACAACGGATCATGAAACTATCGGACGCTATAGAAACCGTTGTGGGCGGATTCAAAACAATGATGCCTGCTTTATTGATCTTAATTTTGGCTTGGGCTTTGGCAACGACAACAGAAGAATTATCTACCGCAGAATTTTTAACCGCAGCTTTGGGCGACAGTTTAAGCCCTTACATGGTTCCTGTCGTGGTTTTTGTATTGGCTGCTGTGATTGCTTTCTCCACAGGATCAAGTTGGAGTACGATGGCTATTTTATACCCCATTGCGATTCCTTTATGTTGGAGTATTAGTCAAAATGCAGGTTTGCCGATCGAAACGGCAATGGAATTATTGTACAACGTAATTGCTGTGGTTTTAGCAGCTTCGGTCTTAGGAGATCATTGTTCGCCCATTTCCGATACCACGATTCTCAGTTCCTTGGCATCCAATTGTAACCATATAGATCACGTCAAAACACAACTTCCTTATGCCTTAACAGTAGGTACTATCAGTATTACGATGACCTATGTTTCTACCGCATTTGGGATTCCTTTTATTATTAATTTCACCGTTGGGGTGGCCTTGATGTTTGGAGCGGTGATGTTATTTGGGAAAAAAGTACCTGATGTTAATCCAGAATTAGAAAACTAAATAGGATGCGAGCACTGTTTTTATATACTTTTTTGATGTTTCCTGTAGCGTTGTTTGCCCAAGAGATGGCGCAAGCTTACTATGATAATGGACAACTTAAATCAGAAGGAATCTTGGAAAACGATCAACGAGAAGGTATCTGGACGATTTATCATCCAAATGGGGAAGTTCGTGGCAAGGGAAATTATACAAAAAATGAACCGAATGGCAAATGGACATTCTATTATGATAATAAAGAAATCGAACTCCTTAGTGATTGGAAAAATGGACAACGAGAAGGTACTTTTAACTATTATTATGAAAGTGGACAAATTTTGTCAGAAGGTAAATTTGTCAACGATGTGCAAGAAGGGACTTGGAAATATTATCACGAGCATGGTACAATAGGAAAGGAGGGGCGTTTTGAGCAAGGTTTTAAAAGTGGTCTTTGGACAACCTATTTTGGACATGGTCAAGTGAAAACAAGCGAAAATTATTCGAAAGGACAATTGTCGGGCCCTTGTACTGTCTATTACTCCAATGGAACAAAACAGAGCAGCCGCTTTTTTAGAACCATTGCTGTTGCGGTGGAGGATGTTGAAGTGAATAAGGATTTGGAAGATGCGTCCGTTCTATGGATTATAGAAGGAGTGGATGTAGAAGAAGGTCAAAAAGACAAAACTTGGAAGACCTATAACGCTAATGGAGCTTTAGCATCGGTTCAGAATTACGAGAATGGGCAAAAAGAAGGCCTTTGGTTATCGTATTATGAAACAGGAAAACGGAAAGCATCTACGACCTATGTTAAAGGGATTCAGACCGGAGCAGTCGTTTATTATTATCCAAGTAGCAAGGTTAAAGAAGAAGGTTATTTATCCAATGGCCTTAAAGATAAAGAATGGAAAACGTATTATGAAAATGGTTCCTTGTTAAGCAAAGAAAA
>CACVAQ010000202.1 GCA_902727865.1 uncultured Aureispira sp.
AATTGCATAGCGGCAATCTTGCGCTGCGTTTGGGGAGGCCAAATTATCAAAAAATATACATATGAAAACTATCTTAATCTTATTAAGCATAGTCCTAACATTGGCGACCTCCGCTACTGCTTGTGATATCTGTGGTTGTGGGGTAGGAGGGTACTATAGTGGAATGTTGCCACAATACCATAAAAATTATATTGGTCTCCGTTGGCGTTTCAGCTCTTTTAGCTCGGACTTGGGGCATGAGCAAGAAGGCATCAATGCCTTTTCGAAAGAACGCTTTCAATCCTTGGAGTTGACGGGGCGTTTTTATCCACATAGACGTGTTCAAATTTTAGCTTTTGTTCCTTTGTCTTATAATGTTCGAGTGGCGCCAGAAGAAGGCAATCAATTGTTTGGTTTGGGCGATGTGTCTGTTCTTGCTTTGTACAATATTTACAATACAAGTTTTATAGCCGAGAAAGATTTGAAACATAATTTTTTGGCAGGAGTAGGCATAAAAGCCCCTACAGGAAGTTTTCAAAGAACAGATGCACAGGGCGAGCAATTGACGCCAAGTTTGCAGCTCGGAACAGGCTCGGTGGATTTCTTGACAACACTAGTGTATACTTTACGGTACAAGCGTTGGGGAGTGAATGCAAATGCTATTTATAAAATTAATTTACCAAATGCGGATACCTACAAATTTGGAAACCAATTGATGGTCGCAACGACTGCCTTTTTCTTGCATAAAATAAAAGACAAAGAGTGGGGAATTATGCCCAAACTAGGGCTTGCCTTAGAACACGCTAATTACAATCTTAAAAATGCTTATAAGCGAGTAAATACAGGAGGGAATCAATTAATTGCTACGCTTGGGCTAGAAGTTTATTATAAAAAAATCCAATTGGGGGTAAATTATCAACAACCAACTTGGCAAGTATTGTCGGATGGTTTGGTGCAAGCTGGACCTCGATTTTCAGCGAACGTCAATTATCTATTTTAGGGCGCTCCAGAAGACCATTACTCCGTTGAAAAATCGTATTAGTTTATTGCATGAGTGCTTCGCTTTGATTGTTAGTAGTATGTATTCCTGCTAACTGAAGCATTAAAAGACTGATAATTAAACTAATGCAAGATGCTTTTTTATGTTTTTCATAGAAGAACTAAAAAATCAACGGAGTATTAGAAGACACTATATTTACTAAAAAAATCAATTCTTACAAAAAATAAAACAATGAAAAATTTACAATTGCTATTCGCTTTAATCGTTCTGGGACTGTCTTTTAGTGCCTGCGAAAAACAACTTGATGATGAAGAAACCGTAACCGCTACAATTAATAGCCCAACAGAAGGCGCTGTTCTGACTAACGGAAACAGCTTGAATGTCAATGTAACCTTTACCGATCCAACGGAATTGCACAACTATTCGATCATCGTACTAGACGAAAATACCAATACAGCGGTCTTGGATCTTTCGGGACACACACATAATACGTCTTATACCGTTGATAGTACGATTACTTTGTCTGTTGCCACACATAGCACCTTTAAGGTAACGGCAATCGCTACGAATCACTCTGGGGAAACAGCGACAGATGTCGTGCCTTTTGAAGTGCATCCATAACTCTAATGAACTGGTTTCGATGTAAAAAAGGAGCTTCTTTTTAAGAAAGCTCCTTTTTTACTTTAGTAGAGAACAAACCGTTCCTTAGAATAGGAATGATTCAATTCCGTGTTAGTTTCTAATGATAAAACGTTGGCATTGGCGAATGCCTTTCGGTGTTGTGAAAATGACAATATAAATACCCGAAGCCAAATCATTATCCATGTAAAAATCTCCTTGAGGATTTAAGTTAGAACGCTGAATAAAGTAAGTTCCGTTCACATTAGTAATCGTCATATCTAACTGCTCTGCCGTGTAGAAGTTGTAATAAATAGTTGGCGCAATCGAAAGCCTAGAATCAACATTAATTTGATTTTGTGGCGACACCAGCGTACTGACACTAGTGGTTGCTACATTATAAAAAACGCTATGATCGTCTGTATTGTTGCACAATGTTCGATTGTCTGTTGCGCTATTTTCTTGATGGCCCACAAATTCCAAGTCAATTTCTTTTAACCAGTTGGCAATATTGGCAACTAAATTAATTTTTATCCCAGCATCACTTCTACTCGTTGTGGCTTGAATCGTCATATTGCGAAGCAATTGATTTCCTGTCGCACGAAAACTAAAGGGCTTGTCAGGCGTTTGATCCCCATCGGTATCCACCATTCCTTCGATGGCTAAAAAGATATAACTTTGTTGGTTTTCAGAATACATACGATTCTCTGCCAATGCGTGCCCAATAGGATGATTGACGGGTCTAGAATTATTGAGATTTGGATCCACTCCTAAATCAAAATTCAAGGCTTCTAGCTGTTGTATTTCAGGGCTGACGGTCCCCAAATTATAGACACTCGTTTCTCCCTCCATCAATAGATGTTGTTTGTTGATCAAGACAGATTGCCCGCCATCATGTGTCAATTCAATATTAGATAGATAGTATTGAATTCTAGTGATTAGAATAACTCTATTTTCATCGTCTACATAAGGTTGATTCGGTGTATAGTTTGATTGTCCAAATTTGTGTTGAATATTCAACGCTACATCTGTTTGAGCGTGTAAACTCCAACAAGAAGAGAACAAGAGTAAAAAAAATAGTTTGTTGAGCATTTTGACTAAAGTTTTGCAAGATTTTTGTACTGTATTAAATATACAAAAAATAATACGGACCTGCCAAACTTTAACTTTTTAGCCTAGTGGGAGCCCTAAACGATTGAATCAAAATTGCACCCTTCTAAATTTAGCGCCCAACGACTGTTTTTCCATTGATAACAACACTATTCTTATTATTAGCACCCGCCCATTTATTATTATAACCAACATAAATATTTTCCAAATTAGGAATGTTCCACAAGTCCTCTGGATTTTTGTGCACCTCATGCAAGCCCCGAATGTATAGATTTTTCAGCTCTTTACACTGAAATAATTGCGAAGGTACAGTTGTAAATTTGTTGTAAGAAATATCTAAATGCGTCAAGCCTTTTATAGCCCCCAAGTCGTCGGGCAAATGGCTTAATTCTAAGCTAGATAAAGACAAATGGCCCTCTTCTAATCGTTGTTCAAAATAAGTAGCTTTGTCGGTTGTTGTCAGATTGAACAAGGCAAACAAATGACCATAGCCTCCTTTATTTAACAAATAAAAGGCAATGTATTTTTTGTCCAACGCACCAATTTTGCAATAGTATTCTAAATTATTAGAACGAACGGTTTCTGAAATAGCAGGACCAATCGGTTTGCGACTTTTTAGAGCCGTAGCAAAAGATAAGGGAGCGTATTGCCCAACGATTTGATAAATAACCCGCTTTATTTTTTGAACCCTAGTTAATTTGTGAATTAAAAAAAGTTCCGTCAATAATTGAGATGGGACACCGCCACTTTTTAGCAGCTCTAGTGCCAATAAAGTGTTTTCGGGTTGGTCACTGTGTAATAATTGGCGAATGTTTTCCAGATCTGTAGTTTCTTTAGAAGCCAACAAATATGGTTGTTCCAATTGATTGAGATGCTTTACCAAGCTTTGTTCTGTAACGAGCGCAATGTTGTATTCTTGTACTTTGTCATAAATATCTCCAGGCATACTTCCAAGAAGAACATGTGTCGTCGAAGCATTAATTTTTACGCCTGTTTGAATGTCATGTTGAGCGACTCTAAATTTTAATTCAGATACTTTTCCTTTAATTTTGCCTTTGATAACCAATCGGTCGCTTGCTTTTGGAAAAGAAACGGTACTCAAAGTATTCGCTTTGATTCGCAGGTCAACTTCTTCTAAGGCTTGATTGATATATTCAGGAATCGCACAATTTAACAAGGTCAATAATTGTTGGTTACTTAAATCTTTGATAAGAACATCTCCTCTTATAATAGCTAAAAAAAAGCGTTGCAGCTCTGGACTAAATTGATACGTTTTTATATGTTTTAGTAAACGTTCAAACGGAAAAATATAAGCTGTTTTAGAATTGCTCTTTGCCGTGAATTTTAAGGTAGCAATATGTTGCAATTGGAGCACCGCATCGGGCAAACCCTCTAGGGATTTAGCCGAAATTTGAAGCTCTTTTAATTGTGGTAATTCAACAAGAATAGTTGGAAAAACGTCAAAATCATTGAGCTCACAATAGAGCTTTTCTAATCGAGTTAGGTTTTTTAAACTATTCGGTAATTTTTTTAATTTATTACCCGAAATATTCAACTCCTTCAAATTGTGTAAATGACCAATCTCTTTAGGGAGTATAGATAAATTTTGCAAAGAGTAACTTAAATCTAATAAACTCAAGGCCTTCATTTTAGATAGGTATTCCCATTTAGTAGAGGCTAAAAAACGATTGTTCGATAAAATTAAGGTTTCTAAGGTTATCAGTTCTTTGAAGACGATAGGTATTTGTTTCAAGTTATTAAATCTTAATGATACATGTTTAAGATTAGGTAAATCAGCAAGCTCCAAAGGATACTTTTTGATAGACTTGTTTTTGTAAATACTTAAAGACTCTAATTGTTGTAATAGCTTAATCTCGCTAGGGATTTCTTTTAATTTTTCCCAGTAGTTAATAGATAAATTCTTAGTGCTTAGGTCACTATAAATTTTATTTTTTAAACGCAGATATTGTTCTATTTCGATACTCATGTTCGTTATTTTATTGGGGGTATTGATCAACAAAAAAAAGCGTGTATCATACTATTTTATTGAATCAATCTATTGAATGATTTAAGGCATGAAGGGTCCATAATTACAACAACTTGGCTATAGCTTACCCGTAAAAATACAGCTAGAGTTATTCTAAGTAGGGGTATGGAATTCATGCAATATTATCTTGGATTAATTTATAATGTTTGACAGTTTTGATAATGTTTTGAAATGGTTTGTATTATTATTTTGTATGATAGTTAATACTTCGTGGGATTTTTAGTTTTTTTACCAAAAAACATAAAAACCATTTCATATTAGTTTGATTATCAATAACTTAGTTAAACTAGTGATTCAAAGCTATCTTATTGATAATCAAACTAATATAATTTAGCTACGCTGAGCCTTCGGGTTCTCCACGAAGTAATGATAGTATTCGTTCGGTAAAAAAAATATTAAACTATTTTTAGATAAAATACAGCTTATTTGACTAAGCGGGGTTACTTAATAGAGGTTATTTAGAACAGTACTTAGCGACGCTGCTGCTGCTCCGAGGTTTTAGTTTTTTAATAAAAAATATAAAAATCATCTTGTATTAGATTATTACATGAGTGCTTCGCTGATTATTAGCATTATTAATGCTTTTGCGGCTCGAAAGCTATTTAAGGGATAATCAATCTGATACGGGTTATTTACAAAGTATAGTCAAAACCTAGACATCTTGGAAAACCCAAAAGTCCAAGCTACTAAACACACAGCGCTCTTCTACTGGTAGTAATCAAAGCGAAGCACTCCTACAATAACTTGATACGATTTAGCTCTGCTGAGCCTTTATTACTCACCTGAGGTCGTTTTGTTAGTCGCTAAACTCCTGAGCGCTACGCTTTAGGAATGGTCAATAAATAAGATGAACAAATTTGAAGCTGGATTTTTGTTTCAAATTTTGGTAAAGATGAGAAGT
>CACVAQ010000203.1 GCA_902727865.1 uncultured Aureispira sp.
ACCCAATTGAGCCCTAATTGGGTCTAAAATCTAATATCTAAAAGCGGAGCGATCTAACATCTAATAAAATGCTAAGTAGATTCGATATTTTATTAGATAAAAAAACTTTTGTCCTGTACACAGTTAATTTTCATTTTAATAAAAAAACCTTCCAATCAAGTCCATCTACCCCTTCAAGATTTCCAAGACCAAAGCCTTCGTCATCGTCTTCCCAGCCGCTTGTTTCCGAATTGCTTCAAACTCAAAGCGAAAATCACAGCCCGACTTCCATTCACTACAACCATAAGCCGTTTTGCCTTTCAGCACCGTCCCCTTTTGGCACTTAGGGCAAGTGATGGTATCCGAGCTTGCTGGCTTTTTTGCAGCTACTTTAGGCGCAGCGGCTTGTAGCTTCAAATTAAAGGCGGCATCAAACGTGAGCACCCCATCTATCTTTGTTTCGCCCTCCTTAAACCCCTTCAACTTCACCGTTGAACCTTTAGAGACCAAGCGAACCAATTGTTTTTCCGAGATTTTTTTGTTCAAAAACTCAAACGGCAATCGAAAAGCACAACCTGCCTTCCACTCCGCACAACCATAACCTGTTTTTCCTTTTAGCAAGCTTCCTTTGTGGCATTTGGGGCAAGTTTGTTCCAATATTCCTGTTGCGGCAGAGGCTTTTTTACTTGTTTTAGCCGCAGATTTAGGCTTAGGCGCCGTTACTTTAGCCGCCTTTGTTGGAGCGGCCAATCGACGCACATAACGAGCCGCCTTGACCTCTGCGGTCAATTGATGCACCATCCGTTTCATTTCATAAATAAACTTCCCTGCATTGTATTCCCCCTCCTCAATTTCTTTCAAGCGCTTCTCCCACTGTCCCGTGAGTTCTGCCGATTTGAGCAATTCACTTTGGATCACCTCAATCAATTGCAAGCCCACCTCGGTCGGAATCAACAGCTTTTTTTTACGTTGCACATACTTCCGCTTAAAAAGCGTTTCAATAATCGCTGCCCTCGTCGAAGGGCGACCAATGCCGTTTGCCTTCATCAGTTCTCGCAATTCATCGTCATCGACCTGTTTTCCTGCCGTCTCCATCGCACGCAGCAAACTTGCTTCGGTATACATTTTGGGCGGTTGCGTTTGTTTTTCAACAAAAGAAGGTTCGTGCGGGCCTGTTTCCCCTTTCACAAAAGCAGGCAAGGTTTTGTCCTCATCGGATTTTTTTTTGCTCTTTACCGCCTTTAAAACCACTCGCCAGCCTTCGTCTAAGATTTCCTTTCCTGTTGCCTTAAATTGCACCTTTTCTACCACACCAATAACAGCCGTATTGGCGACCAAACAATCGGGATAAAAGGCCGCAATAAAATGGCGGGTAATAATATCATAAACCTCTGCCTCTCCTTGTGGCAAGCCTTTTTGATACCCTGTTGGAATAATAGCGTGGTGATCGGTTACTTTTTTATCGTCAAAAACCTTTTTAGATTTTCGTATCTTTTTGCCTAACAAAGGCTGTGTATACGTACTATAATTGGTTAATTTTTGTAAAACGCCCGCTATTTTCGGGTACACATCATTGGGCAAAAACGTCGTGTCTACCCTTGGATAAGTGACTAATTTTTGCTCATACAATTTTTGAATAATCTTAAGCGTATGATCTGCCGAGAAACCAAATTTATTATTACAATAAACCTGCAAACTGGTCAAATCAAATAATTTGGGCGGCAGTTCTTTCCCGTTCTTTTTCGTCACAGTCGTCACCTCAAAAGGCTTGTCTTCTACCTTTTTAAATAAGGTTTCGCCATCTTCCTTCTTAAAAAACTTCCCTTCCGTACAAGAAAAAGTCGTTTTCCGATAGACGGTCTGTAATTCCCAATAAGGCGCTGGCTTGAAGTTTTGAATTTCCAAATATCGGTTGACCAACATCGCCAAAGTAGGCGTTTGTACCCGACCAATAGACAAAACTTGTTTGTAGCCCCCATACCGCAAGGTAAACAAACGAGTCGCATTCATCCCCAACAACCAATCCCCTATCGCACGAGAACTACCTGCGTAATATAAATTATCATAATCCGCAGCATCTTTTAAATCTTTAAAACCATCCTTGATGGCTTCTGGCGTTAGGGAAGAAATCCACAGGCGCATTACTTTCCCCGTGTAGTTGGCTTGCTTAATCACCCAGCGTTGAATGAGTTCCCCTTCTTGCCCAGCATCCCCGCAGTTGATGACAACAGAAGCTTTTTTGAACAAGCTTTCTATCACTTTAAACTGTTTCTGAACGCCTCCATTATCCATCAATCGAGTTTCGAACCGTTCGGGCAGCATGGGCAAATTTTCTAAATTCCATTGCTTCCATTTTGGATCGTAATCATCAGGCGTATACAGGGTACAAAAATGCCCAAAGGTCCATGTTACAGCATAACCATTTCCTTCATAATAGCCGTTTTTTTTGTCTTTAGCTCCTATGATATTCGCAATTTCTCTTGCAACACTTGGTTTTTCGGCAATACAAACTTTCATTTATTTCTTTTGTTCTTTTTGTTCGACGTTGAAGTACTTAAAAGGATTCTTGGGCTACAAATTACAAAAAACTAGGAATAGTTATAACACTATTCAAAAATCAAATCCAAGGTCCTTTCTAAAGCCTCCAATTGATTGTAAAATTGATACCTTGACAACTCCAACGCAATCAACAAGTGATAATGCTCCAACAAGTCTATTTTTAAAGCCCAATAGGTTTCTATATCAAAGTTTTGCGCTAAATCCTCCAAAACGGCTTCCCAAAATGCTTTAGGTTCTTCTAGTACGGCTCTATTGGGGTAGATTTCTTGTAATAATGCTTGTAACTGATCGACGGTCAAAAAATCGGTCTCGGTTTCCAAGACATCCGCTTCCACATCGCTCCAAATCTCTTCCGAAGTGACCAAATGTGCACAAGGCGTTTCCAATAGCGTAGAAAAAATTTCTTCTGCATGCAAGACATAGAAAACGTTTTCTGTATTCTGATAAAAATTCTCTAAATAATGCACATAAGCTCGTTTGTCCACATCCACCCAATCTCGTTTGGTGACATCATTGGTCAAAAACACGATGGGCAAAGAAGGCTGATTTTCCGCTGTCCATTTCAGCATTTCATGAAAAATGCAATAATCGCCATAAGGCGTTTCTGGCTTTTTGACTAAATCGCCAATGCCTGGGAAAACTTTGGTCGGATATTGATATAAATAAGCCGCTACTTTATGCTCAAAATTCTTTTGGTCTACTGCTTCAATCGCTTGTTTCAAGCCATCAAACTCCGACTTCAAAAAGTTAAACTCTTGCTTCTCTAAAGCTTCTAAAGACTGAAATTGCGGCAAAAGCGTCGTTAAATCGTATTGATGTACTTGCTTTTTACAACGTAAAATACGCTCTTGAGCAAATTCTTTTAACAAGCCTTGTATGTTCTCACTATTCCGAACAGCGCCTTCCAAATCCTTCTGAAATTCGGGATAGGCAGCCAATACATCCTCGTTTTCGTCCAAATAATCCGTCAATTGCTGCCGAACGTTTTTTTGCACCTCCGTTGGTTGCTCTAAGTGTAGTTGTCGGCTATAGATTCGACGCACTTTTTTATCGTGTTTCTTGTATTCTCGCCCGACTTGGTCGCAAATATAAATTCGATGTTTGTTGCTTTCCAAAAACGCATACAAAGCTTTTCGCCCCTTTAATGGCATTTGATAATAACCCAACAAGACATTGGTATCTAAGAAAATCACCAACTCTTTTTCCAACCTTTTTGCGGCAGCATGATGTTGTTGGTACAAAGCAATCGCTTTTTCTTGAACGACTTTATCCTTCTTATCTACCTGACTACCATAACTAAACGCGGTGCCTATTTTTTTTTGAATCGTCATCTTGCTTTTAAATAATTGATGTTGCGCAAAAACGCTTTTTCTTTTTCATAACTTAGGTTGGTAAATCAAATGTTACAACACAAGCGTTATTAAACCGTATTACTCAAAATCCCAATGCCCAAATCGAATATAAGAAAGCTTCTTTAAGCTGTATTCTGGCTTTACGCCCAAGAACAATAGGCTGCCATCTTCCAACACCTTCGTTTCCTTAGGATACACCGCAACGCCAGCTTCTTTTAAGCCCAAAATGCTTTCTTTTGTGTTTAATACCCCAGAATTTAAGTCCATTTTACAATGTACCAAATAGCAATCTTTTGGTTTGTTATAATGCCCTTTTTCTAATTGAAATTCGTCCGTAATGGCTAAATTCTCTTTCATTTCATTGTACAAAATGTGAATATTACCCTTTCTTAGAAAAGCATAAAACGAGTACAACTTTTCAGGAACATTGGTATAGCCCTCGGCACCAGCTTTTTGGCGTTTGGCTAATACGGTAGCCCAAACGATCTTCTGATCAACCAGTTTAGCCACCAATAAATTATTCAATTTATGCTGCTCTTGACGGCCTTCTGATTTGTCCCAATACACATTGATATAATGCTGTTCTGCAACAATAATTTGCGTGCCATCTGTTTGTTCAAAAATAGACTTTATCTTATAATTTTTGAGACTAAGATGCTTTTTTTTCTTTATTTTTCTAGGCATTTTAGCTTCCAAAGCCAGCACCTCCGCTGGATAATCGAGCACCACAGGCATTTCTACAAAAGCCTGTTCCGCATTCAAACTAAACAAACCTGGCTGCTTTCTAGGCAACTTATACGTTCCCAGGCAAGTCACCGCTCCAGAAGTGCGGTTGACCGATAATTTAGCAGAAACAACGATTGCACTGTCCTGAGGAGACAAAACCTTGAGCGTGTCCAAAATCTGCACCTTCGTCTTTGCCTTATAATCCATCTGAATCAAACTATAGACAAAGCGTTTCCCAAGCTTCTTTTCTTCCTTTTTGTCCTTTCCTTTATACAGTTTGCACAACAGATAAACCAGCCCATCATTATCAATCACCACATCCACCACATCACTGACCGTTAAAATATCCGCCTCTTGTTTTAGCGACACCACGCCCCTTCCTAAAGCCTCCAATCCAGCATCGACCAACAATAATTGGAGCGTCCCTTTGGCTTTTTTCTCATAAGGCAGTTGACCATAAAAAAGCATCCTAGACCCATCGGGCGACGCACAATAACGATAGCCCCCTTTAGGCTTTATTTTATCTTTATAATCTATTTCAAGTAATTTAGTAGGCTGCCCACTAAGCCCCAAAGTACTCGATTCTAGCGCATTTATAAACAAGGTTTCTTGTTGCGTTTCCACACGATCAACCGAATACGCAACATAAGGTGTCTTGTCTTTTGATAAAGCAAATTGATAGGTTCCTTTTAGCTTGTCCTCCATAAACGCCAAGGGTTTCGCTCCTTCCCGCTTCTCAAAACCAAGCGTATAAAAACTTAGGCTTTGTTGGTAATAATAATTAGCATCTTTGTAATTTTCTAAGACATAAAAGCCATCGGTTGAGGCTTGAATCAGCTCATTTTGATTAAAAATAGAATTCATTGGATAGTTTTCGCTCCATTCTATTTCTTGCGTCCAAGCAGTCGTTGCCAAGATAATAATCGCTCCTAAAAGGGCTGCTCGATGTTTCCAATTGGTCGTATTAAAAGTCATAAACGATTGAATATTTGAGGATTTTTGTACAGTATTCTATTTTTTTT
>CACVAQ010000204.1 GCA_902727865.1 uncultured Aureispira sp.
CTCAATTGGGTCTAAAATCTAACAGCGAAGCGATCTAGGATCTAAAAGCGAAGCGATCTAATCCTAGTTTTGGGTAGATTTAAGCTGTAAAATATTAATTAATTATTTTTTGTCCTGTACTCAGAATGTTTTTATTAAAAAAATTAAATTATATAGATTATAAACTATTGGTCAGTTGACTATTAGAGAAAAACATACACGTTATGGCAAAAGCAGGAAAGACAGTTAGTAGAATTCTCAAATTTGTAGGAGTATTGCTTATTGTCATTGTAGGACTATTAATCGCAATTCCTTATTTCTTTAAGGATAAAATTTTAGATGAAGCAAAGATATTTGCCAACGAACAAATTAATGCAGATTTGGATTTTGACAATGACGCAGTCAGTTTGTCCTTGTTGTGGACGTTCCCTGACTTTAGTTTTAGTATTGGTGATTTATCGGTCACTGGAAAAGAGGAGTTTGAAGGAAAAAAATTAGCAGAAATTGGTGATTTTTATTTCACACTCAACTTGATGGATGCTTACAATGGAATTTACACCATCAATGGAGTTACTTTAAGTGATGCTAATTTGTACGTAAAGGTTTTGAGAAATGGAAAGGCGAATTATGATATCATGAAGCCTAGTGATGCCTCGGAGGAGCCGACAACGGTAGACGAACCAACAACTGGCAGTAGTGATATGCAGCTTAAAATTAAGTATTGGGAAATAGAAAATACGAACCTAATTTATGATGATAGAACCGCTGAAATGTATGTGGAAGCTAAAAATTTGAATCATAGTGGGAGTGGTGACTTTTCGACCTCTATATTTGACTTAGAAACGGAGACAACTATTGCCGCATTGACGGTTGCAATGGGAAAAGTTTCTTATCTAAAAAAGGCAAATATCAAGATTGATTTTAATGCAAATGTTGATCTAAATAAAAAGGTTTACAAAATTAAAGATAATTCGTTTCGTTTAAACGATTTAGTCCTAAAATTAGATGGGGAAGTTGCTCAACCAACAGCAGACGATTTAAAGATGGATTTGAAGTTTAACGCTCCTAATACTGCCTTTTCAGAAGTATTGTCGATGATTCCTGCGGCGTACACCAACGATTTTGGCTCTGTAGAAACAAAGGGTGATTTTAAATTCAATGGCTATGCAAAGGGCATTTATAATGCTAAAAAAGAAAGTTTACCTGCTTTTGCACTGAATTTGGAGGTGAAAGATGCAGAGTTTAAATACCCAGATTTGCCTTTGCCTGTAAAAGACATTAATACAAAAATTTCAGTCAAGAGTGCTTCTTCTGACTTGGATAAAGTAGTGGTAGATGTGAGCCAGTTTCATGTGAAAATTGGCTTGAATCCTTTTGATGCGATGCTAAAATTAAAAACACCCATTAGTGATCCAGATGTTGAGGCAAAACTAGATGGGACGATTAACTTGACGGAATTAAGTAAAGCATTTCCAATGGAAGGCGTTTCTAAACTTTCTGGAATTATCAAAGCGAATCTAGAGACTAATACTAAAATGTCTTATGTGAATAAGAAGCAATACGATAAGGTGCAAATGAAAGGGCTCTTAATGATTTCTAACATGAATTATGTGTCTGAAAATTTGCCTCCAGTGAAAATCAATACGCTGGCAATGAACTTTACGCCAAACAATGTTGATTTGCAAAATTTTGATTTGAAGATTGGAAAAAGTGACATCAAGGCTAGTGGTAAGTTAGATAACATCTTAACTTATTTTTCTAGAGATAAAATCATGAGAGGTGATCTAAAGGTGGTTTCTAATCTATTGGATTTGAACGAAATTATGAACGCAGCTGGAGCAAGTACGGATGATACTGCTACTGAAACGGACCCTCAAGACCCAAGTGTTGCCACAGGAATGCAAGATACTACCACAGCAGAGGAACTTCCAGTTTTTGACGGCTTTGAGTTTGGAATGGATGTAGATTTTAAGAAGGTGAACTATGATGTTTACGATATTAAGGACTTTGCTGCGAAAGGTAGTTTTTCTCCAGTAAAAGCAGTCTTAAAGGACATGAATTTGGTCATTGGGAAAGTCGATTTGAGAGCGAAAGGAACCGTAGAAAATATTTATGCTTACCTATTCTCTAATGAAATTGTCAAGGGGGAATTGACCTTGTATTCTAACTATATGAACTTAAATCAGTTTATGTCTGATGATGGTGCTGCGGTAGAAAAGACGGCTGAAATTAAAGAAGTGCCAGATGATTTGAGTCAAGTAGAGAGTGATTTGGAGCCTATGCAGATTCCTGGAAACATCGACTTTGCCTTGTATGCAACCTTCAAGACTTTAATTTACGATACGTATAATCTTAAAAATGTTCAAACAGAGGTTCACATACACGATCATATTCTAGACATTAATGCTTTGAGAGCGGATGCCTTTGGTGGCGCAATGGCAATGAATGGCAAATACGATACGCAAGATCCTGAAAACCCTAAGTTTAAGTTTGCTTACGATGCTTCTAAACTAGATATTCAGACGATTGCGAAGGAAGTGGGCTTGTCTAAACGCTTTTTGCCGATCTTAGAATCGGTCTATGGTAAATTTAATTCTGAATTTGAAATAGATGGGGTTTTGGACGAAAACTTATACCCAGATTTAGGCTCGTTGACTGCCAAAGGAGTTTTGGAAACCTTTAATACGACCATTAAAAATAATCAAGGCTTAAACCAGTTGAGTAGTAAACTTAAAATGAATGACTTAAAAACCTTGGATTTGGGTAATACGACGAATTTCTTTACCATAAAAGATGGGCGTCTTAATATTGATCCAGCAGCTTATGCTGTAAAAGGGATGGATGTTATTTTGGGCGGCTCGCATGGCTTAGATAATTCAATGGATTATGATATGAAAATGCGTGTTCCTCGTTCTTTGTTGGCTGGCAATGCAGCTGGTGCAGCCGCTAATAATGCTGTAAGCGCAGGATTAGGCGCTTTAGGACCTCAGGCAGCTAAATTAGGGATCAAATTAGAGGATAGTGAATTTTTGAATTTGAATGTTGGAATTGAAGGAACGGTTGCAAAACCTAAATTTAATGTCAAGCTATTAGGGGCTAGTGGCAAGGATGGCAAAGGGCTTGCTGGACAAGCTGTTGATGCCGTGCAACAAGAAGCGGAAAGAGTTAAAGCTGAAATGGAAGCTAAAGCGAAAGCGGAAATTAATCGTATTCGTACAGAAGCAGAAGCGCAATTAAAGGCAGAGCAAGATCGCCTGAAAAGAGAAGCGGAAGCAAAAGCAAAACAATTGGCTCAACAGGCGGTTAAAAATCCAAGCTCTGTGGTGGATAGCTTAAAAAAGATTGATCCAAGTAAAATTATCAAAGACCCAAGTACAATCCTTTCTGATCCAAAGGGGCTAGGCGGTCTCTTGGGCGGGGATAAGAAGACCAATGATGGGAAAACAGGCGCTGATAAAGCGAAAAACCCTTTCGGAAAGTTTAAAAATCCTTTTGGTCCTAAGTAGGATTTTAAGATCGCTATATTTTAGAATGCCCAGTTTTAACTTTAAAAGCGTTAGAACTGGGCATTTTATATGCTAAAGAGTGCGGTTATTAACCCAAATTAAAAAATCGTCAGGATCAATAAGACGATGCTGAATCGCAAACATGACTAATCCTGCTGTATTCCTTACGCCCGTTTTAGATAATAAATTACTTTTATGCGCCTCTACTGTTTTGGGCGTGATAAATAGTTTATTGGAAATTTCTTTGGTTGTGTTTTGTTGTGCCACTAATTGCAAAACTTCTAATTCACGAGGGGTAATGGTGTCTTTTGGTTCTATTTGTAATTTTGGAATTTTGAGTGTTTTTGGTGTGATTTGAGTTCGAAGCAATTCTAATTGTTCTTGGCTGAAGTAATGTCCTTTGATATAAGTCTCTTGGATGATAGAACTTAATTCTTCTTTGTCTATCTCTTTTGGTAAGAAGGCATGAGCGCCTAAATTCATCATTTGTCCTATATAGGCTGGTTTATAATAAGAGGTTAGTAAAATGACTTTTGCAGAATAGGTTAATTTTTGTAGTTTTTCTAAAACAAAGAAACCATCCCCATCTTGCATTTTCAGATCTAATAAGATGATGTCTAAGTTATCAGAAGGATTAGACCTTAATTTTTCTAAAAAATTATTCCCACTATTTGCAGTGAAGGACACGTTGAACAATGGGTTTGTTGATTTTGCTAAAAAACCAGTTAGTAATTGAACGACCAGTTGGTCGTCGTCTACAATTGCAATGTTTATTATATTATTTGTTGTCATAGCGTAAGATTGTAAAAGTTGTCCCCTTGGGGTGATTTTGTTTTATTTTATAAGTACTATCCAGAATTTGAGTTCGAAGGGCTATGTTTTTAAGCCCTAATCCAGTTCGATCATTGGTCTTAAAACCAACTCCATTATCTTTAATCATTAAACAAAGATAACGGCTATCAAAACGATAATAAACTTCAATTTCGCTTGCATTCGCATGTTTGTCAATATTCGTTAACACTTCTTGAAATATGCGAAATAATTGTAATTTAATGTTTTTGTGAATTATTTTATTTCCTATCCGATTAAGATTTGTGTGTATCTGATACTTTTTTTTGAAAGGTTCTAGATAATCCAACATGAGGGTTTCAATCGGGACTTGTTCTAACATTGGAGGACTTAAATTATGAGAGAGCGCTCTTGCTTTTTGAATACTCTCTTTCAACATGGCATTGATGTTAGGGGCTTCATTGGACAATTTTATTCGATACAATTGTGCAATTAAGTTATCGTGTAATTCTCCAGCCATTCGGGTTCGCTCTCTTTCCTGAATTTCAATGGTAACAACTGCCAATTCCTTTTGATGGTTAATCTCTAATACATGTCGTTGTTCTACCTCTGTTTTTATTCGCTTTAAATACACTCGAACGAGTATAAAAAACAAGGAAAGTAGGAAGATTACAAAAAAGGTTACAAGGCCTAATAATAATAAGATGGCTAAAATGTCTTGTTTGCTTTCCATCCGTAGTAGATTAATGTGTTATAAAAAGAGAGAATTACTCTAAAGCTAGCGATTCGTTTTTTGATTGAAATCTAATTTGGTTCTAGGCGATAAAAAATCCTGTAAAATCAATACTGTTTTTTTTTCAGAACCATTTAATGAATCTGTTTTGACCTAAGGTTTTAGCCTTAAGACAAATATAGCTAAAAATAACAGGGCAAAAATACCCCTATTAGGGTAGATACCATACTACCTGAAAATAGGTATAGTTTTAAAACGTCTCATCAATAGGAGCTACTAATTGCTAAACGTACTGTGATCTAATTTAATTGATAAGAGCGAAATCGGACTTTGATACTTTCCTTTGCTTTTAAGGAGGAAGGGAATTTTTTATTGATAAAATGGTTTATATAATTATCTTTGTACGAACTAAAGAGATAAACAATGGTAAAATCAATACACATACAAAATTTTAGATGCTTTGAAGACTTCCAGTTGGATGGTTTTGGACGTGTTGAAATTGCTTGTCATTTTATGAATGTAGATGGACAAGGAGAATTAGAAACAGTATTGAGGGCGATTAAGACAAAAGAGTCGCCTCATGCAGATTGTTTGAATACTTGGCGGGATTGATTGAAAGCACAAGGAACA